>CAYUAG010000037.1:0-23797 GCA_964442615.1 uncultured bacterium | reverse complement strand
AGAGCTGGCTATTCAGAGCAAGATATAATTGCTAAACTTAAAAATAGTGGTTTTACTCATATTGAGGTAAATTACAGTTATGGTATGTGGGGAGATCTATCCTGGCGTTTTGGCATAAGGAATTTCATGAAGATTTTTCGGATAGGCTTTCTAGGTAGAATTTTAGCTTTTATTTATTTTATGGTGATTTTTCCTTTTATAATTTTGTTTATGTCTGTTGATTATTTCTGGCCCAATAAAAGAGGAACAGGTTTTATAATTATTGCTCAGAAGTAGTTTTTGAAAGGTGGAGTCGCTTAAAAAAGTTTACACTTAGATCCAATAATTTTTTCTTTAAAATTTTTAATCCTCTTTAATAAAAATTCTTTGTTTAACGGTAAAGGGTATTTTTTTACCGGTATGAAAACTCATTCCCCAGATCCCTTCTCTTTTTAGAAAAGAGAAGAGGGCTCAAAGGTAAAAAAAACAATCCCCTAAATCCTCCTTAACAGGGGAACTTAAAAGGGAGTGAGTCTTTAAATTAAAGCAACTAAAAAATGGCATATTAATTGCCTGTATTTCAAAATGTTATAAAATTGACTAAAAATGGTAAAATGTATTTAATTTTGAAAAGGATAGAATCCAAAGTGAAATTATTTATTAGTTTATTAAGGAGATTTTAGTAATGAAAAAGACAATGTTAATGGTAATTATATTAGTTACTTTCTGTTACACTGGTCTTTTAGCCCAGGAAATAATCCAAACCAAAGAATTTCAAGGAATCCCGAATTTCACCCAGGTTTTTGAATTTGAAAAGTATAATGGTGCTGCAGAACTTGAATCGGTACAGATTATTTTTGTTATCGAAACAGACGGTGGTTTTCTTGCAGTGGACAATGATAATGTTAATCAGGTTGAAGCTGCGGTCGAGCTGGGAGTGAGAGGAATGATAGCCTCCACAGATGTGCCCCTTATTGGTGAGAATTTTCAACCAGTCATTCCAGTAACAAAAGCTGTTAGCAGCGCTGCTTTTAGTCTTGAGGGTGATGACGGTGACGGTATTGGAATCATGGAATTAAACACACCAGACGCTGCCAAACATACCGGTACCAGAAACAGCGCCAGTAATTCAGGTAAGATCGCTCCCCTGGTTCTGACTGATTTTATAGGTTTAGGAACATTTGATCTCAATGTCATAGTAAACAGCATTGTAAATCTTGGGGATACAGAGAATTTTTCAGGAAGTTTTGAAGCTCCTGAATGTTCTGGTAGTATAACTATTATATATAATTAATAATCTTAAAACATTAAATACAGGAGTTAATCCATGAAAAAAAGAATAATGTTATTTTCAGTGTTGGTTGCAGTTTTGGGAGCATCTGTTTTGCAAGCGCAAACTACAATAACCCAAACCAAGAGTTACACAGGAATTCCTGGTTATGATGTCCCTTTAACTTTTAATCAGTTTAATCCAGCCCTAGGAACTCTCACTAAGATTGAAATTCAGTTTGACTTGGATACGTTTGGAGGATATTTGATTGTCGACAATGATGGTGTTAGTTCAGCTTCTGTAGATGTGGAACTGGGATCTATTGTTAGTCTTACTTCAAGTGATGTAGGACTATTCAATGATGCACCTATACCAGGACTTATTGGTAATAATGTTAAGGTGTATACAGGTAATCACTTTGATCTTGATGCTAATACAGGAGATGGTTCCGGAGATTATGATCCAGATCCTCCTGATGGGGCACGACACGATGGAGGTGTTGATGTTAATAGTACTTCGGATAACGTAGGTTCTGCTTGGTGGGTCGGGTATCAGGGAACCGGGACATATGTTATAACTGTTGATGCTAATGCTCATATTGAATTCGGAGGTGTAGGAGGTGTGGAGGGGGCCTTTAATTCTCCTACCGTGGGCAGTCAAGTAACAGTTATTTATATTTACACTCCCTATGAGTCTGACCTGAGATTGACAAAGAGTGTTGATAGCAATTCCCCTGATGTTGGTGACAATGTTACTTTTACTATCACGGTTTATAATGACGGACCTGCTGCTGCTGCAGGGGTTACAGTAAGGGATGTTTTACCTGCAGGTGATCTTACCTATGTATCTGATAATGGTGGTGGTACCTATATCAGTGGAACCGGAATCTGGACAATTGGTGATCTGGCTAATGGTGCAAACACCAGTCTAGAAATTACTGCCCGGGTGGATGACACAGGTTCCATAGAGAACATCGCTCAGGTCTGGACCTGTGATTATGATGATACTGATTCAACCCCAGGTAATAGTGTTCCTTCTGAGGATGACCAGGATAATGAAATCCTGACGGTTCCGGCGCAGGTTGACCTTGAATTAGACAAGAGTGTGGATGATGCTACTCCCGATTATGGGGATAATATCGTGTTTACTCTTACCGTAACCAATAGATCTACTTATGACAATGCAACCGGAGTCACGGTTGAAGATGTTTTACCTGCCGGGCTTAATTATGTTTCTCAGAGTGGGGACGGCAGTTATAATGATGGTACAGATACCTGGACGATTGGTACTGTAAACAAGAATAACGGAAGTGCTTCTATTGATATAACCGTTAGTGTGGATGCCACCGGAACCTTTGATAACTTTGCCCAGGTCGAGACCTGCACTGAGGATGATGTTGACTCTACACCTGGTAACGGATCTTCACCGCCCTCTGAAGACGATGAGGATGAAGTTACGGTTACGGTTGCAGAAGCAGCTGATATTCAGGTAACAAAAACAGTAAATAACTCTTACCCGGATGTAGGCACTAATGTTATATTTACCATTACTGTAACCAACAATGGACCTGATGATGCTACTGGAGTAACCATTAATGATGACTTACCAACTGGTCTTTCCTATGTGTCTGATGACGGAGGAGGTGATTATGACGATGGTACTGGAATTTGGGATATCGGGGATCTGGCAAATGGTGCCAGTGTATCTCTTCACATTACTGTTCAGGTAAATTCTACAGATCTGATTACCAATATAGCTTCTGTAAATACCAGTGACCAGTATGATCCGGATCCAGGTAATAATTCCGATGATGATGATGTGGATGCACCGGATATTGTTGATCTTGAACTTGACAAGAGTGTGGATGATTCCACTCCCAATTATGGAGATAATATCGTGTTTACTCTTACTGTAACCAATACCTCAACCTATGATAATGCCACCGGAGTAGAAATTGAAGATGTGCTTCCAACCGGATTAACCTATGTATCATCTACTGGTGATGGAACCTATAACTCCGGTACAAATATCTGGACTCCTGGAACTGTTAATGCCAACAATGGTTCACGAACAATCGATATTACAGTTTCGGTTGATGCCACTGGTTCTTTTGAAAACTTTACTGAAGTCACTGCCTGCAATGAAAATGATACAGACTCCACCCCGGATAATGGAGACGTGGGTGAAGATGATGATGATAAAGTGACAGTAACTGTAAGTGAAGCAGCTGATCTTTGGCTTGAGAAGAGTGCGGATGAGGATACGGTTGACCTGAACAATAATGTTACCTTTACCATCACTCTTCACAATGATGGACCTGACAATGCCACTAATGTGGCTGTGGAAGATATTCTGCCTGCTGGTTTTACTTATCAGTCTGACAATAGTGGTGGTGATTATGTTAATGGAACCGGTATCTGGACTGTTGGTACTTTAAACAGCGGTGCAAATACTTCTATACAAATCGTTGCTAAGGGCACCAGTACAGGCACCTATAATAATATTGCCCAGGTCAATGCTAGTGATCTCTACGATCCTGATTCCACTCCGGATAATGATACTCCTTCAGAAGATGATCAGGACAATGCCCAGGTAACAGTTCCTGAAACTGTAGACCTATCTCTCACCAAAACAGTTAACAACTATACTCCTAATATGGGTGATAATGTTACCTTCACAATCACGGTAAATAATGCCGGCCCTGATCCTGCCTCAGGAGTTGAAGTAGAGGATATTTTACCGGCCGGTCTAAATTATGTTACAGATAATGGGGTGGGAAGTTTTGACAGTGGTACCGGAATCTGGGACATTGGTAATCTGGGAGTAGGAGCCAATACCAGTCTGGAAATAACCGCAGAAGTCACTGCTACAGGTTCCATAACCAATACAGCTCAGGTTGAGGATTGTGATGACAATGATACTGACTCAACTCCAGGGAACGACATTCTTACTGAAGATGATCAGGATACTACTGCTTTGACTGTTCCACCTGCAGCTGACCTGGAGCTTACAAAAGATGTTGATGACAGTACTCCTAATCTTAATGAATATATTAATTTTACCATAACAGTAACCAATAAGGGACCGAATAATGCTACAAACGTTAGTGTAGAAGATGCACTTCCAGGAAATGTAAATTATGATTCTGCCACACCAAGTGCTGGGTCATATAACAATAGTACGGGTATCTGGACAATTGGCACCATTAATAATGGAATAAGTGAAACCCTTCAAATTCGGGCACAGGTAATCAGCACCAGTTCAGGAGAGAATAGAGCCTGGGTAGAAACGAGTGATCAATATGATCCCGATTCATCACCTGGTGATTATACTCCCTCAGAAGATGACCAGGACAATGCTAATGTAAATCCACACGAAGCAGCAGACCTGAGGCTGGAAAAATTGGTTAATAATCCTACTCCTGATTATAAGGATAATGTCATCTTTACCATTACTGTAACCAATGACGGACCAGATAATGCGACTAATGTAGAAGTTGAGGATATCCTGCCTTCCAGTTTGAACTATGTGTCTGATAACAGTGGAGGAGATTACAACGATGCTTCAGGAATCTGGTCGGTTGGCAGTATTCCCAGTGGAGGCGGCAGTGCCAGTATTCAAATTACTGCTACTGTAAATGGTACTGGTTCCATTAATAATATAGCGCAGGTACATGCTTCTGATCAATATGATACTGATTCAACTCCGGATAACAATGTTCCCTCTGAAGATGATCAGGATAATGCTGGGATAACTGTTTCTCAAGCAGCGGATCTGCGACTTCAGAAGACAGCTAATCCCACTACCCTACGCAATGGTGATGATATTACTTTTACCATAACCGTAACCAATGACGGTCCTAATAATACGGCAAATGTGACGGTTGAGGACATTTTACCCGCAAATGTAAATTATAAATCTCATACTGTAAGCGATCCCACTGATACCTATAACAGTGGTTCTGGAATCTGGACAATTGGAAATCTGGCAAATGGAGCCAGTACCAGCCTACAAATAACAGCCAGTGTTGATATCACCGGTAATCTGGATAATAGTGCCCGGGTCATGACAAGTACGCTTTATGATCCTGATTCAAATCCGGGAAATAATGTTCCCTCTGAGGATGACCAAGACAATGCCACCTTTACTTCTGCAGAAGCTGCAGATCTGTGGTTAGAAAAAGTGGTTGACAATCATACTCCAAATTATGGGGATACAGTTGAATTTACCATCACTATTCACAATAATGGTCCAGATGAGGCTACAAATGTAAAAGTAGAGGATATTCTTCCCTTCTCAGATTTAACTTATGTATCTAATAACTGTGCTCAGGGAAGCTATGGTTTTGGTATATGGAATGTTGGTAGTCTATCAATGGGTGGTAGTACAAGCATGCAGCTCAGATCAAAAGTTACTAATACTGGAACCATTATTAATACAGCCCAAGTATATGCCAGTGACCAGTTTGATAAGGATTCAACCCCGGATAATGATATTTTGTTTGAAGATGATCAGGACACTGCCAGTGTACATGTACCACCTGTTGTGGATCTAGAGCTTGAAAAGAATGTGAACAATTCGACACCCAAATATAAATCAACTATTACTTTTACCTTAACTGTAACCAATCAATCAACCTTTGATAATGCTACAGGAGTTCAGGTAAAAGATGTTATACCTTCAGGGCTTTACTATCTTTCTTCCAGCGGAGACGGTACCTATAATCCCTCAACAAGTATTTGGAATATCGGAACTGTTGCACAAAATGGTGGATCTGCTACCATTGATATTAATACCAGGGTAAATACAACAGAAAAAGTTGAAAATATTACAGAAGTATTCACTTGTAATGAATATGATATTGATTCTACACCTGATAATGGTGATCCAGGGGAGGATGATTATGCAAAAGTGTCAATTAATTCAGGTAATGCAGCTGATCTTAGGTTGGACAAAACAGTAGATTCAAATAATCCTGTATTTGGAGATACTATTACCTACACTATAAAAGTTGTTAATGATGGACCTGATGAAACCTCCTATGTCAAGGTAAAGGATATCCTTCCAGAAAGTCTTGAATATGTGTCATCCCAAGGAGATGGTTCCTATAATAATACTACAGGTATCTGGAATATAGGAACAATGCTGTTTCATCAGTTTATGGAAATAAAAATTGATGCTATTGTTAAGGGTACAGGAACTATAACCAATACTGCCCAGGTAAGCTCCAGCTCAGCCTATGATCCTGATTCGACTCCAAATAATAATAAACCAAATGAAGATGACCAGGATAGTGAAGATATTACAGTGCCACCACTGGTTGATCTTGAATTGGATAAGAGTGTTGAAAATCAGGCGTATAGTTATAAGGATATTTTCTCTTATAAGCTTGAAGTAACCAATGTTCTGCCTTATGATAATGCTACTAATGTTACAGTTGAAGATATTTTACCGGAGGGATTGATGTATATTTCATCAAAAGGAGATGGAAGTTACAATAGTGATACTGGAATTTGGAATATCGGAACTGTTCTCAAAGGTGGAAGGTCTTATCAAATGGAAATTAGAGTACGAGTGGATTCAACTGGTTTGTTTACAAACAAAGCCCAGGTAAAAAATTGTACTGAAACCGATATTGATTCAGAACCTGACAATGGATACCTGGGTGAAGATGATGATGATCAGGTTTCCATTACCATAAGTGATGCAGCTGATCTTGAGCTTGATAAAAGTGTAAACAAAGATCAACAGTTCGTGCTAGAAGATGTTGAATTTACTTTGATAGTCACTAACAAAGGGCCTAATAATGCTACAGGTGTTGAAGTTGAGGATGTGTTGCCTAAAGGTTGCATATTCAAAGCAGATTCTGGGGATGGTTCTTATAATTCATTTACAGGTGTTTGGAATATTGGAGAACTGGCCAGAAATGAGCAGAAAATTCTAGTCATAACAGCAACCTTAGATGATACTATTGGCACCTATGAAAATGTTGCTCAAGTTAAAGCAGCTGATCAATATGATCATGATTCTACTCCTGATAATGATAAACCTGAAGAGGATGACCAGGATTCCGCAGAGGTAACTTCTCTACCCAGAGCAGATCTTAGCCTCCAAAAGAGTGTGAATAAAGAGACCATTAATATAAATGATGAAGTTGAGTTTACCATAACAGTGAGGAATGACGGCCCAATTGATGCTAAAGGTGTTAAAGTAAAAGACCTGCTGCCTGATGGTTTGCTTTATATTGATCATAAAGGTGATGGCTATAGTCCTTTGAGCGGGATCTGGGATATTGGAGAATTACTGGAAAATAATGAAAAGACCTTAATTATTACAGCAGAAGTTAAAGAGGCAGGTACAATTGTAAACATAGCCCAGGTATCTGCAAGTGATTATGATGATCCGGATTCTACTCCCAATAATGATGTTCCTGAAGAAGATGATCAGGATTCAGCTCAGGTAAAAGTTATAGCTGGTTTAATTGGTGATACTGTCTGGCATGATAAGGATGGTGACGGAAATCAGAATAATGATGAAAAAGGATTACCCAATGTCATTGTACTTTTAAAACAGAACGGGACAACTATAGCAACTGAAACTACAGATAAAGATGGACACTATTTTTTCAATAACCTTTCTTCAGGTGAATTTATAGTAGATGTAAAAGAGTCGAGTCTACCATCAGGTACTAAACTGACAACTAATAATGAACCTCTTACAGTAATGTTATCAAGCGGTCAAATTTATGAAGATGCTGATTTCGGTTATAAATCAGGTGGCGGTATTATTGGTGATGAGGTTTGGTATGATTCTGATGGGGATGGCATAAGAGATGCTGGTGAGACTGGTGGTATAGATAAGGTAAAGATTAATCTAAAATCAACAAATGGTTTTCTCTTGAGTAGTATTGAAACAGATTCTTCAGGTATATATTACTTTACAGAGCTGCCCCCAGATACCTATTTAGTGGAAATAGACAGAACCACCTTACCAGCAGGATATAGTATGACTACAGAGTTTGAAAAATACGAAATCGCACTTTCTTTAGATGAAGTATTCAGTACTGCAGATTTTGGTTTTAGATACTTAGAAGATAATGTCGGTTCTATTGGTGATCTGGTATGGAAGGATACAGATCGTGATGGAAAACATGATGCAGATGAAAATAAAGGTTTATTTGGTATTGAAGTGACATTGTTGGATGGTAGTGGTAATATTATTGACCGTGATACTACTGACCATGATGGAACTTACCTTTTTCACGGACTTGAAGCTGGTAATTATATTGTAGATGTGAATAGTAATGATGATGATATGCCGGATAATTACTTTTTGACTACAGATAATGATCCTCTGTATATCAGCCTTGATGCAGGTGAAAATTACTCTACAGCAGATTTTGGATTTATGGAACTTGACCAATATGTGGGAGTCATTGGTGATTATACCTGGCATGATAAAAACTGGAATTCAAACCAGGATCGTGGAGAAGAGAGTCTAAGTTATATTGATGTTTATCTTTATAGAGATGGAGAACTTGTTGATTCTATGAAGACTGATATTTATGGATATTATCTATTTTCGAATCTGCCACCTGGTGTATATAAAGTAAGAGCATCCAGAAAGGGTCCGTATCCGCCCAACATGTCCGCAGTAAAGGGTTCTATGTCAAAAATAGTTGAACCTAAAAAATGGGAGATGACCACCATTGATTCTTTCAATGTACAATTGGAAGGACAGCATGTGTTTAGAGATGCTGATTTTGGTTTTGCATATCCAGAACAAAACTGGGGAGCAGGAGAAGAGAAAATTATGGCTCGATTTCAACCCTGGTTTGCAGGTGTAGAAAACGATTCACCTTATAGATACTGGAGTGAACACTGCTATGGCGGTTATGCAGATACCAGTCTATTCGAAAGATACGATTCATATGATCCGGATCTGCTTGAATATCAAATTCTGGCAGCCTGGGCCTGTGGAATTGATGGTTTTGTGGTTGACTGGTATGGAGAAGAATCATTTGAAAATCAGCCAGTGAAGCTTCTTTTAGACATTGCTGATAATCTATATCAAAAGTATCAAGGAGCTGGTATGGATTTTCAAATTGTTCTATCCTACAATGAAAATTCAATAGGGAGGTTAGACAGCAACTTTATATACATTGCAGATTCTTTAATGATACATTCAGCATATTGGGGCACAAGGAATGAATTGCGCAGACCATTATTCATTTATAATACTGAAGCAGATGAAATTTCTGCAGGTGAATACAGATGTTGTGCTGATACTACTTTACCTCATGATGTGTATCTATTGTGGAATAATCCAGATACAGCTGTTTTTAGACCCATGGATGTGATCTATCCCTGGGTACAACCTCTTGACAATGAATGGGATGAACAAGGTATGAGATGGGGTGAGGATTACCTTGATTATACTTATTTGACAGAGAATACATGTTCAGATCCTGGTGATCTCATATTTGCTCTGGGAGGAGTATGGCCTGGTTTTGATGATAGAGATTGGGTACAAGGTCAGGATCGATGGATGCAAAGGCAGGATACATTAGTCTATCAGGAAACCTGGAATAAAATATTTGATTACCTTGATAAAAAGGAGCTTAATCCAGATTATTATTTATCCATGCCCTGGTGTTTTATTGAATCATGGAATGATTTGAATCAAGCAACTCAGATAGAACCATCGGTTGATTGGGAATATACATTTAATATTTTAACTCGTGAAAATGCACGTCGATTCAAGAAGTCTGTCAATACAGATGAAGTTGGTGTTAATAATTTGGGTCTACTTGTACCCCAGCATATTCATCAGGCACGTATATCTAGTACATTAAGGCCAGATGAAGCAGAGGGGACAATAACTTTGGTTAATGAGGCATTACAGTCATTTTTCTCCAGAGATCAATTAAAGGCAATATCCTATGCGGATATAGCATCTGGTTTGGCAATAAAATCATTCTCTGCTGATACAACAGAATCTGGGATTTTACATCTGGTTTGGAAAGCAGCTGAACATGCAACCGCTTATTTATTCTATTATGCTCAAGATTCATCCTGCTTTGAAGCATGTGCCTCAGTTAAACCTAATGTTGTTCCTATAGGTAAGGTAACAGAGTATATACCAACTGAATTGGAACAAGGAAAATCCTACTATATTGCAGTCACTGCTGTTGATACTAATTTAGGTCTCTATGCTAATGAAGGATGGTATGAAAACACAGTTACCAATGTAGAAATACTGAGCATCGGAAAGGAGAAAACTACAGGAGTGATTGGAGTTGAAAATAGCAGTCCTGTAGATTTTAAACTCTTACAGAATTATCCTAATCCATTTAATCCAGAGACGGAAATAAAGTATATGTTACCTCAATCTCAGCATGTTGTTTTGAAAATATTTGATATTAAGGGCAGAGAAGTGATGACCTTGTTAGATGAAAATCAGGTGAAAGGTACTCATACTGTTACATTCAAGGGAGAAAATTTATCCAGCGGAATCTATTTCTATAAATTAATTACTGAAAACAACCATAGTACCCGGAGAATGATACTGGTCAAGTAAGATCACAATATTTTCTTAACAATATGGAAAAGCCTGCTGGTTAATATAATCCGGCAGGCTTTTTTTATAAGTAGGAGCGGGATGTGATATAACAAGTCAGGATTTTTTGCAGGTAAGCAAAAATATCTTTGTGAATTACATATATTTTAATTTTGGGTAATAGTCAAAATAGGGAAGGGCAGCAATAAAATCTAACTATCCAACTCCTCACAAGCTGAGTAAATATTTTCAAAAACTTCAGGGATGTTTTTTTCTGCCAGACAGGAGAAGGCTATTCTCAGGTAGTTGTCTTTAGCAATGATTCCAATGCTGTACTTTTCCAACAATTTTTTTCTTAAAATTTCAGTATCTATGCCATCTTTAATTTTTAGACACATAAAGTATCCGGAATTAAAGGGATAGGGTGTAAACAGGGTTGCATATTTTTCTTTTTTAGTCTTAAGTATCTCCTTAACTGTGAGATATCTTGATTTTAATAAATTAAATTTATTCTGCATTTCTTTTTTATAATCAGTTGTATTCAATGCATTTATAAGCAGGCTTTGAGAAATTCGGTTTGCACTGGATATACTGCTTCGGATCACTCCCGCAGTTTTATTTTCAAGAGCAGTATAGGTTTCCTTATCCATGGATTTTGAATTAAAAGTTATAAAACCGAGCCTGAAACCCCAGGCATAATATTCTTTGGTGGCTCCGTCAATTTTAACAGTCAGGATGTTTTTATGTAAATCAGAGAGATAAGAGAAAAAAGATTCCTTCATTATTTCTGGTTCATACACTAAACCAAAATAGGCATCATCCAGTATAACAGCAATCTTATTTCCCTTTTCAGCACTTTTAAGTATTATTTGTTTGATTTTTTTTGCTTCCTCGTGGCTAATAGTATAACCAGTAGGATTGTGTGGATAATTCAGAAGAATTATTTGTTTTCCCTTGCAAGTATGTAATGATTTCTCAAAATCATCAATATTAAATCCATTATTATTAAAAGTACTAAAAGTAATAAAATCTGCGTTATAACAGGTTTTGTAAATAAGATTATAATTTCCCCAGTACATATCACTAACAATTATTTTGTCGCCTGGATCCAGGAATAAAAAACCAGTGATATTCAGGGCATGAGTAAGTCCATTTGTAATAATTGGTAGGCTTATTGATCCTTTGATTAAGAAATTTTTTTTAAGTATGAGCTCCTTCCATTTTTTTCTTAAATTAGGATCACCGTAGTTGGGAGCATAGGGTACAATATCTTCAGGAGGAAGTAATACCTTATTTTTTATGGATGTTAAACACAAGGGTGTACCATTGTTTTCCATTGCCATTCCTATAGAACCATTAAGCCTGGCATTTTTTGCTTCTTTACTTTGTTTTACAATTCCATGTTTGGGGAAATAGATTGATTTTCCTTTTTCAGATAATAAGGTATAGATAGGCTTACATCCCTGTTTAAGGATATGATTCAGTTCTTCAGCTTCTGGGTGATATTTTTCTTTCATAAAAATCTTTTTATATGTAATTTTTTTTGTAAAGAAGCTCTGCAATTAAAATTGCTCCTCCAGCTGCTCCCCGGATAGTATTATGGGATAGTGCCACAAACTTCCAATCTAATATGGGATCTTTTCTCAGTCTGCCTACACTTATTGCCATACCTTTATCTAAATTTCTATCCAGTTTTGTCTGGGGTCTGAAATCATCCTGAAAATAGTAGAGAAATTTTTTAGGTGATGAGGGAAGATTAAGATTTTCAAGAGGATTTTTGAAATTGGTAATAGCATTTATGATTTCCTCATATTCAGGCTTTTCCTTAAATTTAACACTCACTGAAACCAGATGACCATCACTTACTGGTACACGTATACAAGTAGAGGAGATGATAGGTGTTTTGCTGTTGACAATTTTTCCGTTTTTAATCTTTCCCCATATCTTCAGAGGTTCGTCTTCGGATTTTTTTTCTTCACCAGAAATATTAGGGATGACATTATCAGCCATTTCTGGCCAGGATTTTAAGGTCTTACCAGCACCGGATAGGGCCTGATAGGTTGATACTAAAACCTTTTCAATTTGAAATGTTTTTAAGGCGTGTAAAACAGGAACATAAGACTGAATTGAACAATTTGGTTTAACCGTAATAAACCCTTTTTTCCAGTTTCTATTTTTTTTCTGGGTTTTAATGATTTCTAAATGATAGGAGTTTATTTCAGGAATAATCATGGGAACATCCGCTGTCCATCGGTGAGCTGAGTTACAGGATACAACCGGGACACCCTGTTCGGCATAACTATTTTCTAAAGTTATAATTTCTGCTTTATCCATACTCACTGCTGAGAAGAGTAATTTTACCTTTTCAGAAATAGTCTTGATATCAGATTTTACATTATAAACAGTGAGGTTTTTTATAGATTCAGGAATAGAAATATGCTCTTCCCAGCGTCCTTTCACAGCTTCAAAGTAAGACTTTTGAGTTGATTTTGGGGATGCAGCTACACAGGTAACTTTAAACCAGGGATGCTGGATTAAGAGACCTATGAATCGCTGGCCCACTGTTCCGGTTGCACCCAGAATTCCTACAGGAATCTTTTTACTGTTATCTGAGTATTTTTTCATCCTGTAAATATACAAAAATATTTGATTTTTGCAAAATATTTATTTTTTTAAATTGGTAGAAATTTGGTCAGTTGGATTAATTTCGGTTGAAATTTGTTAAAATTATGTTATATTTAATAATGTAATTATTATTTTTCTGGCTTAAATTCAGTAGTTGCAGTAATTTATATTAAGATTGAATTTTTCTGGCATTTTTTTTGCTCAGTAAATAAACTATGAATAAAAAATGATTAATGCCTGAGGAGGAAAAATTTTATGGAGGCTATTATAAATAGAATAAAAAAGGCTTGGTTTATAAGTACAGCAATTGTTTGCTTATTATCAGGAACCATACAAGCACAGTATAAGATATTACCCCTGGGAAATTCAATAACCTGGGGTAAAGCTCATCAATCTGCACCTATACCAGGGGAATATGGATATCGTGATCATCTTTATGTGAATCTTAGCAATGCGGGATATACTGTTGAGTTTGTCGGACCTCAAGAGTCTGGTCCTTATGATGGTGAATGGCATGATGGAGCCACTATTGAGCAGTATATACCGGATGCCTATTTTCCATCCTATAGTCCTGATCTCCAACCTCAACCTAATAATCCCTTTGATATTGAGATCACTCTGGATAACCTTCGTATGGCAGGAAAATTTCCTGATATTGTATTGCTTCATATCGGAACCAATGATATGAATTCTGATCAAGCTATTTCTGGAGGTTTTCGAGTTACTATTATGGAAGAATTGGAATTGCTTTTACAAGCTTTATTGGATTATAATGAAGGTGGCAGTGAGATTGATAATATATTCTTATGTAAAATAATTCCCAGAGCACCATTTAATGATTATCCTGGTGCTAATGCCAGAATCTTAGATTATAATTCCAAGATTGATCTCATCTATAATGAATTAACTAATGACGAACAGAAGAGAGTTACAGTTATAAATATGCATGCTGCCTTATATAGTGACCAAAATAGATATTACGGATCCGATGATGGCCCCGTAGAACCTTTTGATGATCATGTGCATCCTAATGAAGATGGTTACGTGAAAATGGCAGATGTCTTTAGTATGTATATTGAGAATGAACTCTCTCTTTTCAAGCGGGATGAATTTTCGGCCATACCTCAACAATTAAATGATTATGCAAATTGGTCTGCAAGCGCATCAATTTTAACTACCAATACACAGGGAGGATATATATATACATGGGATGTTGGTTCTGCATGGAATGATTTAGCTATTTGGCATAAATCCAAGGGGCTTAATTCTATTACCATGGGGTACCATGAAAATTCCAGTTCTGATAATACTTATACCAGTGGGGTAGGTTTGTTAGTAGCATGTGATACCACAGATATATCAATTGTTAATGGATATATGGTTTTTGTTTACGATGGATATGTACGCCTTCATAAGGTTGTGAATGGAAATGTTTCATCTCAAATTCAAAGAAAGCCTTTTTTAAATCCAAGAAATGGTGATAGTTTATCAGTAAATTTCATAATAACTGAAACCAGAACAAATTTTAGCGTGCAGCTAATGAACGAGATTAATCCTTCTCCCTCAAATCCAAAGGAAGTAATATTTGAAATCAGTGATTATGCGAGTAAACCTCCTTTGTATCCTGATAAAGATTATTATTCAGGAATAACTTTTCGGGGAAGTACTCCTGAAGCAAAGTTGAAGATAGATTTCATAAAAGCAAAAACAACCTATGAGGATTTGGTTTCTCCAAATAAAATTACTGATTTTCTTCCGATTTCCAAAACACCTTCCAGTATAACTCTACAGTGGACTGCTGTAGGAGATGATGGTTTTACGGGACAGGCTTCTAGTTATGATATTAGATATTCCACTAAATCAATAACTACTGATAATTTTGGGGATGTTAGTATTGTTGGTAGTATACCTCAACCTGCAGATTGTGGGGATGGTTCTTCGCGTCCCACTCAGAGTGTCACTATTGAAGGACTTCTTGCGAATACAGTATATTATTTTGCTATTAGAACTATTGATGATTGGGGTAACAGCGGAGACTTATCAACCACTGTTTCCTATAGAACTGAAAAAAGAAATCTGGTTTCTGATGAATTTGAAAGTAGTTCAATATTTGAAAATAATTGGATTTATAATCCAGATGAGTACAAAATCAATGAAGATACTGATGAGATGTATAACGATTATGCAACTGAAGATTGGGGTGGATTAGCTATTTATAAAAATGGATCTAATCCTACTGAAGTAAGAATGGTCTGGGGAGATAATGTACAGGATCCTGAAAGGGGAGAAAAAGCTAATGGTGGTTTTGTTGTATTAGCTAGTGATACAAGTACGACAGCAAATGGTTATTTAATATTTATTCGTAATCTACTGGATGTAATTTATTTATTTCGTATTGATAATGGTATCATAACTGACCCGGATGATTCAAGACTGGATGTTGTACCTTTGGATATTGAAAATTTGGGTGATTATCCAGGAGCTGGTGATACGTTAGCAGTTATAATATATACTTCTAATGAATCTTATAATAGGTTTGATTTATTTGTTAAAAAAGGAACAGCTGGTTCATCATGGAAGGCTGCATCCAGGTTTGCATTATATGATTATGATAAATTGTTTGGGAAAAAGCAGGAAAATTATGCAGGTCTAATGTTGACCCAGAAAACAAATAATCAGGATAATGCTGTAGCCTCATTTGCTACTTCATTTATGAGAACAAATGCAGATAGGATTGAAGCAGCAAGTCCAGTATCATTACCACCAGATACAGTAAATACAAAACTGGATGAGGAATTAGAAGTCAGAGTATATGATAAGAATAATATTCTTCTTCCTGAATGGCCAGTATTTTTTAATGTAATACAAGGTGATGGAAGTGTAGGTTCTGGGGAATTTAATAATAATAGAATTTATATTGAAGCAGAGTGGTATACATCTATCGAGACTCCTATGGTAGTAATTGAGGATCAAAACGCATCAGGTGATAAATATATTAAATCTTCAGAAGAAACACCAGATAGATCAGGGTATGCAGAATATAAAATATATATAGACCAAGCAGGAGTTTATACACTATACGCCCGAACCAAGTGGTTACAAAACGATTATAAGGGCTGGAATTTTTATATAGTTTTTGATGAAGGTACGGAAGATGAAGAAGAATTTATGTGGTTTATTCAGCAAAAACAAGGGGGAAGCCCTGAATGGGTTTGGGATGTAGTTCAAGTTGATCATAAAGGAGAATATTTTTCCCGGCAGCTTAGTAAGGGAATGCATACTCTGCAGATTAGAACTGTACATGCGGATGTACCCTTGGATAAATTATTGTTAACCAGAGAGGAAGGGTATATAACTGTTCCTGATGATGATCCTATTAATGCGGTTTTAACCGATGATAATGGAACAGCTAAAACTAGTTGGATTCTTGGTACCACAGCTGATGATAAGAGTACTCCTAATACAAATGAAGGAATTAATCAAATTATTGCAAGACCTTTTGGTGCTGAAAGTTCTGTAACTTTTGAAGCCGAAGGGTTACCTGATAAACCAAGTTCTTTATTAAAATTAAATAATAATCAATTTGGTAATGCAGGTGAGCAGCTCCAGTATCCATTTATAGTTACTTTGCGGGATGCCTATCAGAATAAAGTGCCTGATTATACTGTTAATTTTGAGATTGTAAACTCGCTTGATGGAAGCCTTTCAGAATTAAGTGTTCTTACAAATGAATATGGACAAGCATCAACATATTTAACTCTTGGATGTCAAGATACTTTATATGAAGTATTAGCTTCTTTTGAAGGATATACAGGAGAGCAAATTAAATTTTCTGCCCGAGTGAATAAGGGGAGTGGTTTAGTAGGAGATCTGCTTCCTGTTTCACTTCAAGCTGATGGAAGACTCTATATTAATGAAGAATTTACCAATATTTTACAGGCAAAAATTTTAGATGATGCAATTCCACCTAATCCTATTGAAAACACACCTGTTTCTTTTGAAGTTATTAAAGGCCATGCAACCGTTATAGGTGATAAATACTATACAAATAATTTGGGAATTGCTAAAGGGGATATCACTATGGGACCTGATCCTGAGGAAGTAATAGTTATTGCTCACACAAGCCTTCATTCTGATACTGTTTTAATTGATACAGCTTTTTATAAAATTTCTGAGATATATATGCCTCAAGGAAGTGGTAACAATCAAAAGACAAATGCGGGAACAGTATTTAAATATCCTTTAAAGATATACGCAAGTTCACCCACAGGTGCCCCTGCAGGTGGTGTACCCATTATTTTTGAAACTAAAGGACATGGATTTGAATGTAGTGGAGGAGGAGAAGTTGCATTTGATACCACCAGTTTTCCAGATGGTACTGCATCTATTAAGGTGAGGGCCGGACAGTATCATGGAAAATATAAGGATATTGTAGAAGTAATGGCAACAGATGGATTTTATCCTGTAAAAGGATCTCCCAAAAATTTTACTCTGTATGTTTCATCAGATGCAGACAAGTTAGTGAAGATAGAGGGTGATAGTCTTTCTGGAGTTGTAGGTGAGATTATTGGTCCCTTGAAGGTAAAAATGATAGATAGCGAGGGAGAGCCTGTAGTTAATCAGCCTCTAACCTATAAAGTTACTGCAGGAGATGGTTATTTTAGTGGTAAAACACCTAAGGATTCATTAATTTTTCATTCTGATCACAATGGTTTAGCTTCAGCCTGGTTGACACTGGGGCCCAAAGTAGGAGTTTATAATAATGAAGTTACTGTCTATTTTGATAATGCCTATAATCATCGTGAAGTAAAGTTTAATCTTTCAGCTGTAGTATCGAGTGCTGATACCATGTTTGCTCTCTCACCTCTTCATATTGAAGGAGTTGTTGGAAAATCAGTTAATGTAAAAGTTAGAGTATTTGATGATACACGTCCAGGAAATCCTGTAAAAGATGTATCAGTGTATTGGTCAGTAATAAATGGAGGTGGCTTTTTAACTGAGGTTGGAGATACGACAACAGTGGTTGCAACTGATGATAGTGGAAAAGCTTCTATAGATTGGATTTTAGGAAATAAAGCAGGAGAAGATAATAATGTGTTAAAGATTTATGCCACTGATGGTGTAAATGTTTTAAATGGAGCTCCCATATATTTTTATGCATCAGCTGAACCAGATTCTGTTGATCCTGATTCATCTTTAATTACTGCTTCAGCTTCAATTGAAGCATCTGGTAAAGATTCAGCCGAAGTAATAGTTACACTTTATGATAAATATAATAATCCTATTTCTGGAAAAACAGTTACAATCAAGGTAACACCTAAAGATAGAGTTCATATATATGGTCCGCATAAACCGACAGATGAGAAGGGGCAGACAACAGCTTCTTTTGTTTCATATTCTGCCGGTGAAAAGGTTGTTTATGCACTGGTAACGGATGAAGATATCCAATTGAATAGTACTGATACTGTCAATGTAAGTGCAACTGAGGCTGCTTATATTAAAAAATATAACGAAGAGAATTGTGATCATCAGACTGGAAATATACATACTGTACTTAAGTATCCATTAAAGGTAGAGGTAACTGATGCAAATCAAAATCCCAAACAAGGGGTTCCTGTTACTTTTCAGGTTACAGATGGTGGAGGTGAAATTGTAGAGAAGCAGCCTGTTTTAAGTGATGAAGATGGACTGGCTCAGTCTCAGTTGATTTTAGGATCAGAAGCAGGATTGAATACAGTAGAGGTTACTGCAGATGTTTCTATTGTGAGTTCTTTAAATTTCGAAGCCACGGCAGAGGACAATGAAGCTTATAAAATTGATAATGTAACTCCATTGGCTCTCAATGGTAAAGCAGGTGTACAGTTAACTGATACATTGAAAGTACGGGTTGTTGATAATAAAGATAGATTTGTTTATGGTGTTCTTGTTAATTTTGAAGTAGAAGGTGGTGGTGAGGTTTCACATACATCAATGCATACCAATGAGTATGGAGAAGCCTGGACCTTATTTACTGCTGGTGATATAAGTGGTACACAAAATTATGTTAAAGCTATTAATAGAAATCTGGCTGGTTCACCAGTTGAATTTAAAGTGTTTGTAAGTTCCGGACTGCCAAGAAAAATTGATTATGTAGATCTTGGTGATAAATCAAGACAGGGATACCTGGAGTCGAATATTCAGGTTGAAGCATTGGTTACAGATAAGTTTGGAAATAAAGTTAAAAATGTTCCAATTACTTTTACTATTATAACAGGTGATGCCTCTATACAAGGAAATCAGGAATATACTTTAAATACAAATACCGGAGGACTTGCTAATGCTACAGTAACACTTGGAGAATCGGTTGAGACAGTAATCATTGAAGCACGTAATAAACTGCTTCAAGGTTCACCCTTGGAATTTATAATTTATCCTCAACCAGATCAGGCATTAGAAATGATAATAGTACGGGGCAATAACCAGAAAGGTACTGTGGGCCATATTTTACCAGATCCTCTTATGGTAAGAGTGGTGGATCAATTCGGGAATCCAGTTTCTGCCACTTCCGTTACTTTTGCAAAAGATGGAGATGGCGAGATTATAGGAGCCCAGCCAGTTTTAAGTGATAGCAATGGTCATGCAATGGTTAAATTCCGGGCTGGTAATACAGCTGGTGAAGCAGTAATAACAGCTGTTTCAAAGAATGTAGTTGTATTCAATGTCGAAGCAGTTGCTAATGAATATTTTCCGGTTATATCAAATAAACAACAGTTACTTGATGATGTTCCTTATCAGATTAATGAAAATAATCCTTGGCCCTTAACCCTTGCTGTTTATGCAAGTGATAATGATCGTCAAGATATATTATCTTTTCAAGCTTATCAGGAAGGATATGTTGATCTACCGGAAGGTGCAGAAATAACCAAGAATACTGCGACAACTGCAACCTTTACCTGGACTCCTAATAATAAACAGTCTGGCACTTATTCAATTGTTTTAAGAGTCACTGATGGTAAGGGTGGGTATGATACAGTTACTTTACCAATTGAAGTCATAAATAATAATCGCATACCAACTATAAAGTCAACTCTTCCTGTATCCAGAGATACTACAGTCGATGCTGGTTGTGAAGTAATGTTTTGGATTAAAGCAGAAGATCCAGATAGAGATCCACTTACCTATAGATGGGAAGTAGATGGTCAGGAAGTTCAAAATAATAATTATGCAGTCTATTACTATAAAATTGATGAGGATTACAATGGTAAGGAGAATATAAATGTCAAAGTTCGTATTAGTGATGATGGTGGTGTTTCCTATGCCTCTGAATATACGTGGTCACTTGAAATTATCATTCATCAAAATAGTAGTATACAGTTAGCATCATACTTTATTCAATTTGATAGGAGCGATCATTGTGTAGATATTAATTGGTCAACCTCGTTTGAAAATTACAATAGAGGATTTGATGTATTACGGAGTGTATCTCAATTTGGGTTATATCATAAGATTAATAATTATTTAATAGAGTCGAATGAGAATGGAAGTTATTTATACAAAGATAGGCAGATACAGGTTGGAGTTACCTACTTTTATAAGATTGTTGATATTGATGAATCTGGTTATAGAACTGAGCATAATCCTCTTATGATTAAAATACCGGCCCCAGAAAGGTATATACTTTCACAGAATTATCCCAATCCATTTAATCCTGTAACAAAAATTCACTACGAGGTTCCAAAGGCAGGTATGGTTAATTTATCAGTCTATAATATGATGGGGCAGCAGATCAAAGTACTTATTGACGAATTTATAACTCCTGGTTTTTACGAAGTTGATTGGGATGGTAAAAATGAACAAGGAATCGAAGTCTCAACTGGAATATATATTTATCGACTTTTTACCAAGGATAAGACATTGATCAAAAGAATGGTTAAGCTAAAATAAAAGTTTGAATCTGGTTGAGTTAAATTTGCATGATAAGAAATTTATGGGGCTTTAGAGTGTTAAATTTTTAAATGAAGACAAATAGTGATTAAGATTATTATAAAAGCCCACGGAGATAAAAATCTAACTAGTAGATGAGTATTTTGTCTTTCGTGGGCAAATTTTATAGTAAGTGTAAAAAATAGTAATTGAATCAGTTGAAAACAAACATTAATTGTTATAAATTTATTTTAAGATGAATCATAATAGAAAAACAGTGAAAATTATTTTTTTAATTTTTATTTGTATTTTAGTGTCTACTGATTTATTAATGAGTCAAATTAGTATTAGCATATCTGATTCCACTGTATGTTATAATTATGAATTTTCTCTTCCAGTTCAAATTAGTACTGCAGTTAATGACACTATTATTGCGTATCAGCTTCACTTTAAGTATAATTCAAAATATATTGAGATATTTGGAGCTTCCCAGGATGGAGCAATAACAGAAGAGTGGGGTGAGCCTGTTTATAATTCCCTTTCCGGAGAGTTCCGTGTTGCTGGATTTTCTGCGGAATCTCTTTTCATCAGTGCTGAAGATAGTGTTGATACATTATTATTTATAAATGTAAGAGTTGTAAAAAATATCATAGGTACAACAAATATTAATATACAGAAGGCTTTGTTTTATGATATCCATGGTCAACTTGATGTTGAAATTTCATCTGAATTTGGAGCAGTTTTAGATATAATTCATAATGAATCTCCTTATATTAATAATTTAGAAGATATTAAATTTTTTGAGGATAGTACCTATATTTTCAATATTGCATCTTATATAAATGATAGTGACAATACAATTGATGAGTTAAACATTAGTATGCTAAATAATGAATATTTCAGTTATGTTTATGAAGATTCAAATTTTACAATTATACCCGAGCCAAATTGGAGTGGAGTATCATCAATAATATTGACTGTTTCAGATATATATAAATATACTGATTATGATACAGTTCAAGTTACGGTTCTTCCTCTTGAGGATGATCCAATGCCTTTTAAGTTGATAAGTCCTCAGGATACTACCATACATGAAGGAGTCAAGGAGATTGAATTTTTTTGGGAGAAATCTGATAATGTAGATAAAAAAGATTCCATAACTTATACATTTTATTTTGGTACTGATTCAACTTTTAAATCGGAAATTCTAAGAGAACATGAATCTCTTACTAGAGAATCGATTTTATTAATTATTTCAGTTGAGGAAGGAGAATATTATTGGAGTGTTAAAGCGATAGATTCACATGGAAATTGGATATGGTGTGATGATAAATTCAGAAAATTAATTGTACAGACTACAGGTATTTACTCCCCTGAATTCAGTGAAGTGAGGGAATTTGAGATATATCAAAATTATCCTAATCCCTTTAATTCTAAAACCAGAATTGAATATCAATTGCCAAGGGCAATAAATATTAAAATAACCATCCGTGATATAAGGGGTAGGTATATTAAAACACTTCTAGATGATTATATGGATTCTGGGTATCATTCAGTAGTATGGAATGGACTTGATAATGATAATAATCCTTTGAGCTCCGGTGTCTATTTCATTTGTTTTAAAGCAGATAGCATAATAAAAATGAGAAAGGTTGTACTTGTTAAATAGGAATATATATCCAGGTTAAGAATTACTAGGATTTTATTCTCATGAAATCGCAATGCATTTTAATTAAAATTTAATTAATAAGTTATTGAGTAATATGAAAAAATTAATTTTAATTATTTTATTATTAACAATAGTAAGTATATGTAACCTCCAGCTTCTTTACTCTCAGTCTGGACAGATTCATTTTACTAATGTTGGGAAAGAGACTCACACTCGGGTTGGTTGTAATGCTCATGGTTCCGGATTTTTTGATTATAATGGAGATGGGTTACCTGATATTTTTGTAGTCCATAATGAAAGTGTTGGAGATTGGGCTGATAAAAAAATTCCTCATACTTTGCTTAAGAATCTGGGAGATGGTACTTTTAAGAATGTGACTTCAAATGCAAGAATTAAGGGATATAATACAAGTGCTCAAGGATTTGCAGCTGCAGATTATGATAATGATGGAAACAGAGACCTGGCTATTGCAATGGGGTATAATCTTCATGGTAGAATACTTCTGTATTATAATGGCGGTGAAGGATCTTTTCAAGATGCAACTGATTATGCAAGGGTGGGGTACAAAAATCGGGGAAGGAATCTGGTGTTTGTTGACTATCAAAATGATGGACTTTTAGATTTATTTAGTTTTGGAGATTCTGAATTTAATACTCCCTCTCTATTGGTCTTTAGAAATAAGGGTTATGGACAATTTACGCTTAAAAGTGAAGAAGCAGGATTAGATCATACTCGTAACCCCCAGGATCTTTGGGGTTGTGCATTTGCTGATATTGATAATGATGGAGATATGG
>CAYUAG010000036.1:5947-33041 GCA_964442615.1 uncultured bacterium | reverse complement strand
TTTTTTTATTTTACTCAGTATCCATACTGTAGTTAACAATTTTATTGTCTCAGCAGGTAGAAATACTATAAATCCTGACACAAATGTTTTCTTAAAGGAAATAGATATATCTACAATATAGTTTAAATTAAAGTAAAGATAGATGGAACCAAAACCTAAAATAATCAGAGCACCTGCACCACAGGCAAACAAAAGTTTAAAAAAACTTTGTTTATGATTCAATCTATGGGATATTATCCCGCAAACATAAGCGCTTAAGGGAAATACTGCTAGGTATCCAAAACTGGGTTGGAGTATATATGCAGGTCCTCCCCCATTTGTAAAAACTGGAATACCTGCCAGTCCAATGATAAGAAATAATAACTGGCTCAGAAAACTTTTTTTTGCACCTAACATAAGACCAGAAAAGTAGACAAAGAAGGTCTGGAGAGTAAATGGAACAGGTAACATAGGTATACGAATAAAACCTCCAACACAAGTTAAAGCAGTAAAAACAGCTATTAATATCATGGAATAAATTTTTTTATGACTGTACTTTTCTTCTTTGGTTTGTTTCATGATTATGACAGTTTACAAAAACGGAAGGTTAAAATCAACAAAAATTGAAAAAATTAGCGGGAAGGATTGAAGGGCTTACGATGGGTGACCAGATTATTCCCCTAATAAAAATTTAAAGTGAATGTTGTGTTCCATGATTTTTGCAGCATTAGATATTATCCAAGTCATCTGTCGAAGCTGCGGGAATTTCAAGGGGAAAGGAATGTCATTCCTAACTTGATCAGGAATCGAGGAACGGTATAATCGTAAATTTTTCATCATCTTAGCAAACTTTATGCATTTATTTGTGAATAATATAAGCTATATATTCTCCTTATACAGTGAAAAAGATGAAATGAGTTTTATCTCTAACTCTCTCCCTTGCTCTCTCTCTTCCTAGAAGAAAAAAGTTATTTCCTTTACGGCCATACATTAATTGATTCTTCGCTACCTTCTCAATAGACTACCTTAAGCTTTTTCTCTTTTCTATGGAGAAGGAGCTGGGAATGAGTTCAATGAAATAAATATTGATTTTCAGATTTTTTTTCCATAATTTAGCTTATAAAATTTCATATTTTAAAAAAGGAGAAGACATGAGAAAAAAAATGAGTACCATGTTAGTACTAATTTTCATAATAGTAGGTACAGGGTTTGGTCAACATGAAAAACCTAAAAATATAATTTTATTTATTAGTGATGGGTGTGGATATAATCATATAATTGCAACTGATTATTATCAATATGGTAAAGAGGATTCTCAGGTATATGAAAAATTTCCCTTTATCAGCTCAATGAGTACTTATCCTTATGACTGGACGTATGATACAAAAAAAGCATGGGAAGATTTTGAATATCTAATGGAAAAATACACTGATTCTGCGGCTGCTGCAACTGCCATGTCAACAGGAGTAAAAACATTTTCTGGTGCAATTTGTGTAGGTCCTAATTTAAGTAAATTGAAAACTGTACTAGAAATTGCAGAAGAAAAAGGGAAATCTACCGGAGTAATAAGTACTGTAATGTTCAGCCATGCCACACCAGCAGGCTTTGTTGCTCATAATGTAAGCAGATCAAATTATAAAAAGATAGCCAGAGAGATGCTTATTAACAGCAAGGTTGAAGTGATTATGGGTTGTGGTCATCCCTGGTATAACCATAACGGAGAAAAAGTAAATCTTGATGAAAATCAGATCCAAGATTCAAATCAGGAACATAAAAAAAATGGGAATGAAATTGAATACAAATATGTAGGTGGAAAAGATATCTGGGAAGAACTGTTAAAAGGCACTGTTGGTAATGATTGTGATTATGATGGGAAAATTGAGTATTGGAAATTAATTCAGAAAAAACAAGAATTCTTGAATCTTGCTCAAGGTGAGACTCCGGAAAGAGTGTTAGGTATACCTGAAGTAGGTCAAACCTTACAGTATAACCGACTAGGAAATGAAGCAGAACCTTTTCAGATTCCTTTAAATAAAAATGTTCCCAATTTGGTAGAAATGACAAGAGCCGGTTTAAATGTACTTGATAACAATAAAAATGGTTTTTTTCTCATGGTAGAAGGTGGAGCTGTGGATTGGGCTGCACATAATAATAATTCTGCTCGATTAATTGAAGAGGAAATTGATTTTAATCAATCTGTAGAAGCAGCAGTAGAATGGGTGGAGAAAAAAAGTAGTTGGGAAGAAACATTAATAATAGTTACTGCTGATCATGAATGTGGTTATCTAAATGGCCCTGAATCCGGGGGAAAAAGGATAAGTAGTGAACCCATTGAAAAAGTATGGAAACCTATTGAAAATAATGGAAAAGGTAAAATTCCTGTAATGGAATGGTACTCTGGAAGTCATACCAATTCTCTGGTCCCAATTTTTGCTCAAGGTACAGGCTGGGAGCTTCTTAAAAGAGAAGCTGATGAAGATGATTTGAGATTTGGAAAGTATTTGGATAATGCTGAGTTAGGGAAAGTTTTATTATATTTATTAAAGTAATAAAAAATTTATTACCTGTTTTTTTAATATGAAAACTTATGACTATAAAAAAATATTCACTATTGAACATTAAACATGTGGATAACTTGTGGAATGTTTACTTATATTAAAAAGAAGAACCGTCTATATCAGCTTAGTTACTACAAAGGCAGTGCCAATGGGAAATCATTTTTTTTATAACCATACAAATAATTGATAATTAAAAGTTTAGAATATCAATATAAGAATATGATACATAGGTTTAAAATAATAATTATAATATGTACAAAAAATTATATAAATAGGTAATTAATTGAAAAATAAGCTGTTTAAACAATAGTGAATAAAATGTGGATAACTTATTTTTCTAACTCAAGAAAAAAAATCAAAAATAATGCAATCAATAAGACAATTCCATACAAAATGAGCAGAAATATTTCCGTATCAACTGAAAAAAACATCTCATAAACCAAACCCGCAGAAGCAACAAAAAAAATAATTACTCCACGTATGGATAATTTATCCAATTTTTTTTTCATAATCTATATGCCAGAACAATAGTTTTTTTATGATTGACAGTTTTTCCAACCTCTTCACAAATTGCATCTAAAAATATAATATACATACCTACAGGAGCTTTATTATTATATTGTGTTGTACCGTCCCAACTGATGGTATTATAAGAGCCGGATGGTGATGCAGATTGTAAAATTTTTACCAGCCTCCCAAAAGTATCAAAAATTTTTACAGAAACAGTTGCTGTATTCCAGGGGAGATAATAAGTAATATAAGCAATATCATCAATACCATCATGATCCGGTGAGAAAGGATTTGGATCAATTTTAATGGTTACAGCATCTAAAGTGTGAGAAGAGAAAACACTATTCTTAAATCCAGGTGTTCCATGAACTGTACAGCTATTTAACCAATTAGTACTTATATCCGGTTTTTCCGGATCAATTCTTTCATCAGAATAACCGGATTTATTACCAATACTGTAGGTATGACTGGTGATTATTGTTCCCTGTTTGTCAACCAGCTTTACTGTTTCATTTTTAGAGTTCGATAATCCTCTGGAGCCCATAGTAGCACTGCTGAGGGTAATAATCAAAGCTTGTTCCGGGATAAGATTGTCATAGGTTTGGGAATGAACAAAATAATCAGCATCAAGAATCAACCCATACTGTCCTGGTTTAAGGATTGTCCCCTCTCCAGCATCAATTATGGTATCAGAGCCATCCTCATCCTGGATCGTCCAACCAGCCAGATTAAAGGAGTCGGAAGCAGAGATGTTGATAATTTCAATAAATTCGTCTGTCCGATCAGAAAAGAGAGGATTAAACATTATTTCGTTTAAGACAATTTGTGGCAGAGATACAGTTGGAAAACAAAAAAAAATGAGAATTTGAAGAGCTATAAATTTTTTAAAAAATTTCATAATTCCTATTAATCCCGGATAATTGTTTAGATATCCCATTATCTTATTCCTTACATACAAGCTTTTTCACTCTTAGAAGTTAGTTCCCTCCCCTCTTTTACCCTAAAAATCTATCCACTAATATCTATTTTCTATCTTCGGCCTTCTGCTTCTTGCAGATTAATAATCTCTTCTTCCAAATATTTTAGTACCTATACGGATAATATTTGCTCCCTCTTCAATAGCAACTTTGTAGGAGTTGGTCATACCCATAGAGAGATATTTCATCTCAACTCCTGGAATATCTTTGGTTTTAAATCTTTCAAATAAAATCCTGGTCTCCTTAAAATATGGTCTTGCATCTTCAGGATCTCCAGTGAATGGTCCCATGGTCATAAGACCTAGAAGGTTGAGGTATTTAAATGAGGAGATCTCTTGGATGAAGTGTTCCATTTCCTCTGGAACAATCCCAAATTTTTGCGGTTCCCTGCCACTGTTTACTTCAACAAGAATATCCATACGCATGTCTTTATTCCCGCAGCGTTTATTGATCTCCTGGGCAAGTTGGTAGGAATCTACAGTCTCTAGCATATCAAATACTTCTATGGCTTTTTTTACTTTGCTGCGCTGAAGATGTCCAATAAAATGGAAAGGGACAGGTTTCCCGATTTTTTCGATTACTTCTTGGGTTTCCTGAAGATAGTTTTCCCCCACAATATGAATACCTGCATTAACAGCCTGTTGTACTTCCTCTGCAGTACGGGTTTTTGCTGCAGCTGTGAGTCGTACCATATCTGGAATTTCTTTTAAAATTTTTTTCACATTCTCTTGAATCATAGTTATATTCTCTTAAGTATTGATTAAAATAGTATACCTAATAAATATAGCATAGTAAATTCTTTTTTTCAAGGATAATGAACCGATCACGGAAGAAAATTTTTCAAATCAATCCATACTAGTAACACTGCAGAAAATCCTCTTCTCTTTTCTAAGGAGAAGGGATTTGGGGATGAGTTAAATAAAAAGTGTACTTGATTTAAAAAATATGAGAAGCTATATTATAGTGTTTTAACGGACAGGAAGAGGAAAGCTTAATGACAAATTTTTACCTTAAAGGAAAACGGTATAGAATCAAACAGATAGAAAAAATTACAACCCCGAGACTGGTTGTATTTAAAGACAAGGTAGAAGAAAATATTCGACGAATGAAAAATTATCTGAACAAAATAACAAACGGAAAAGGACTTGACCATTTATGTATGCATGTGAAAACTAATAAATCATCCTATCTAACTAAAATACTGCTTAAACAAGGAATTTTTTGCTTTAAATCCACTCTCAATGAAGTAGAGATGCTGGTTAATTCTGGAGTAAAGGATATATTTATTGCTTATCCCCTGCTTGAAAAAGAGGCTGTTTCTATTGTTCAGATTATACAGGAAAATCCTGAGGTAAAATTCCAAGTTCAAATTGGTTGCAGAGAACATGCAGACATTTTAAAAAAAATAGGAGTTGAATATGGTATACAATGGAATCTGTTTATTGATGTTGATGTAGGAATGCACAGAACCGGCATAAAACCAGAGAAAGTATTAGAATTGTATGAAGAGATTGCAGATCAGCCTGAATTCAAATTTACCGGTCTGCATGGATATGATGGGCATATTCACTATAAAGATGAAAGCAGACGAGCTAGTGAAACAGAAAAAGCTATGGAAAAACTTGTCGAAATATTTAATGTTTTCTCCTACAATCAGGTAGAAGTAGAGCGGATTGTCGCTGCCGGCTCTCTAACCTTTGAACAGGATTTAAAAATACTTTATAAAAAAATTGCGGATAAAACTCAGGTGATGGTTTCTCCTGGAACCTGGATATACTGGGATACTGGGTATGACAGTCTGCTTCCTGAGAAATTTGAAATAGCAGCACTGGTACTGGCACAAGTTATTGAAGTAAGTGATGAAAACCGTATAACCTTAAATTGCGGGCATAAGCGCTGGGGAGCAGATCGGGGACCAGTGGAAGTATTCAGTGGAGAAGGAATGAAGGTCTCCTCCTTTAATGAAGAACACACAGTCTTGGAACACAAAAAGGGCGATACCTACAGAGTAGGAGATTATGTCTTCATAGCACCAAAGCATATTTGCTCAACCGTAAATCTTTATGAGTATTTTACTTTGATTGGAAAGGATGAAGAAATCAAGGAATTACAATTACCGGTGGATGCTAGAAACAGGTAATATCTTTATAATCCGGAAAGAAGACTGAAGACAGAAAAGATGGATACATGGAAAAGTTAATACGTTCATGAAATATATTTAATCAAAACACTCCCTTTAATTCAACTTTGAAAAGGAAAATAAAGGAGTATTGAAATCTAGAAATTATATTCATTAAAAACAGGTGTGTATGCTCAATTAGTATTAATTAATCATAAATTTATATATTAGGATTTTAAAATGAATCTAAATTTACATTCACTGCTCAGGTATTATGTTCCGGGTGCTGTTTTTATATTTCTGTCATTAATAGTTAATTGTTATTTTGATGACTATTTAAATTATATTACCATAATAACTGAAGATTCCGGAAAATTTATAATTGGAACCACAGCTTTACCTTTAGTAATCGGATTTCTTTTATCTTGGATATGGCGTGGGCTTCATATGAATATTATGTATCACTTTACTGGAAAAAATGATTACATTAACAGTCGAGTAATTGAACTAAAAAAAATATTCAATGTAAATAATAATAAAAATCAAAAATTATTTAATAAAGAAGAAAGAAGTAATGCCATCACTTTACGTTCTTTTTATGATTTTATACTTTATGGCGTAAACATTGATAAAGATATAGATAAATTTAAATTGCATAGGGAAAGAATCACATTCCAGTTATCAAATTTACACTGTGTGAATGCAACCTTACTTGGAGTAATAATAATTTTTTTATCACTCCTGTGTTATTTCTTTGATTATGGTTCGATATATCCTATAATTTTATTGATAGGGGCATTTTTTTTGCTAGTATGGTCACTATTTAGATTTTGGTCATTTTTTATTACAACAATAATTTTTACTACTGTTTTTTCTATTATCTGGTTTGCCTATAAACCTGATAGTTTCTCTCTAATACAATATCTACTATTTTTATTTATTCCCTTACTCATGATATTAATTAGTTTATATAGGAAAGTAATTAACGATGCATTGGTTCAATATGAACGTATTTTGATAAAAAGTTATTATTTTAGGGAAATATTTCAATATTGCAAATATAATAGGATCTAAAAATGAAAAAAAATCTTATTGAATTCCAAAAATACCGAAAAAAAATGAATCAAAAAATTCTGGATTCCAACAATCTTGATATTAAACGCTTTTTTGCCCTGGATTCTTCTGTTTACAGAAAGGGAAGTCTAGATGTGAGCACCAAAGAACTACTGGGTTTAGTTAGTTCAACCGTACTGTGTTGTAATGACTGTATCCTGTATCATCTTGACAGATGCATACAGGAGGGAATTACTGATGAACAACTCTATGAGACCTTCTCAATCGCCTTAGTTATTGGAGGATCAATTGTCATACCCTATATTCGGTATGCATTTGAGATGATGGAAAAAATTCATTTAGATGAGAAGTAGTGTGGATATCAGAACAAAACTAAAACAACTGAATCCTCAACTCCTATCCATTCCAAAAAAAAGGGAACCTGTATACAGACAAAATTTAGATAAATGGATTGAGGGTAAGGAAGTTCAGAATGATTATGGCAGGTGCTTTAAATCTGTAACAAAATATACTGAGTTAGGAGAGTATGGAAGCATTCTCTTTAATGAACTTGATGATATTGATAGCAGGGGTATTGCTCTGGCTGCTAAAGATGAGAAGCTTCTACATTTTGACTATAAAAAGACCCTCTTTATTGATACCGAAACTACTGGACTTGCTGGAGGTACAGGTACAGTACCCTTTTTAATCGGGATAGGCTATTTTGCAGATAACAGCTTTTATATTGAACAGTATATGATGAGAGATTATGATGAAGAAATTGCTATGCTTCATGCTCTAAGGGAACGGTTTAAAAAGACGAAATTTATTGTAAGTTATAATGGAAAAAGTTATGATCTCAATATTCTCTCGACTCGGTTGATTTTAGCCAGGATGAAAAACTTTACAAATGATATAAACCACTTTGATCTCTTGTACACAGTAAGGAGAATATGGGGGGCTAGACTTCAGGACTGCAGTCTGGTAAATGTAGAACGTAAAATTTTAAATTTTTACCGGAACCATGATATCCCCGGATGCATGATACCAGATATCTATTTTATATATATTAAATCAGGAGATGGAAAAAGAATGATCCAGGTGTTTAAACATAACCGTCTGGATATTCTGACTCTAGCAGTGTTGGCAATTCAAACTGCAAAAATTTATTTAAAGCCTGAGAAATATCTGAAGCACGCCCAGGATTTTGCCAGTATTGCCAGGTCCTATGAGAATATGAATGAAATAAGGAATGCCTCTCTCTGTTATAAAAAGGCTTTGCAGAATGAACTCTTAAGATCTGATAGAGAGCAAATTTTGTATAGATTAGGGTATATCTTTAAGCGTAACAGGTACTGGAGCAAAGCTAATAAGGTGTGGAAGTATATCATTAAAAATTATGCAGATAGTATGACAGCTTATGAAGAGTTAGCAAAGTATTATGAACACAAAGAAAAGGATTTTAAAAAAGCATCTAACATCGTAAATCAAGCTTTACAAAAAGTTGAAATCAGGGAGGATTTGAAAAGAGAATTAAAACACTTTAAGACCAGAGCGGAATTCGAATACAGATTAAGACGTCTAAAAAGGAAAGTATTGCAGTAGTTGGGTAAATAATTCCGAAATATGGTTTTTTTAAAAACAATTGTTTATAGAGTTAAGATTAATATTAATAATATCTTAAATTTATTAATAAATAAAAGTAGAAGTGGTTTAATTTTTGCCTGATAATAAAAAGTATTAAAGTATTGAATCTATTAAAATTGACTTGAGCACAGGTTAAACATTTTGACTCTGCAAAAGGATAAGATAAATTACATGAAAAAACTAATTGTATTTCTTATAGTAAGCGGAAATTTTCTAAGCATTTTTATTCCGGTTTTAGGTTCTGATATAGCTCAATATACCAGTAATCCTTACACATTTTCCATTTCAAATGTTGATACAATTTACCGTTTTGGAGACCATTTTATGGTGCATGACATTAATGGAGATGGTGCAGTGGATTTTCTTTATCGTACAGATGATAAATTATATGTTTACGACCATTACAGTACAGGTACAGCTCTTTGGAATTTTTCTGCTGTGATACCCAATCAATGCAATGGATCCTCTTTTGGAATTTCTGATATCGATGGAGATGGACAACTAGAGGTAATCTTACTGGATAATACCAGCAATTTGCATGTAATCAATGGTCTGACCGGCATAGAAGAAAGAAGCATTGCTCTGGATGATATTGGTTCAGGCTTGAATGCAGGCCAGAAAGGTGGTTATCTGGCTGTTGTCAATCTGAGGGGAGAAGGAGACCGGGATCTAATAGTGCAAACAGTTGATACAACCATTGAAGATGGAGGAAAAAAATACTACATCAACCGGAGTTTAATTGCTATAAATATGGAAGAGGACTTACCTGCAGATATGCAGATCTGGAGGGTTGATCAGGATTGTGATGTTAATAATCCACCATATTATGAAGGGTACTGGGGTCAGGCTCACGGAGGATTAATGTGTGCAGATGTAGATGGTGATGGTTTAGATGAGGTTGTAGGAGGAAGTATGATTGACCATGACGGTACGGTTGTATCACTATCCTATCCGGAATCAGACTGGGTAGGTACAACCGTAAAGTTTATTGACCATCTTGATGCAGTGGCTGTGGGTGATTTTCGACCCCAGCAACCAGGATTGGAATGGTGTGTCACCCAGGAAGACTGGGCTGGAAAAAATAGGTGGGAAACTGTCATGTTTGATACTTCCGGAGTTCTTTGGCAAAAAGAGACAACTCTTTATAGTGATGGCAGTAATGACCGGGAACCGCAGAATATTGTTGTGGGGAATTTTGATAATACCCGTTCCTATGCTAAAATATGGAACCGATCCAGGTTTAATTATAATGAAAAAGATGGACAGCATCCCTGGATTTTTGATAATAATGGAACACAATTTGTTGATTATGACATATACACAATTTTACCTACTGGTTTTAGCGGTAATAACAAACATGGTATAGAGATGATTTGGACTATTGATTGGGATGGCAGTGGTACAGAATACATTGCTGGTAAAGCCAGATATGGATTGAGTCATGTAGGTATCTTTAATGCTGTTACCGGAGATGTAGTGTGGTCTACTGTTCCTTTGCTTGATACTCTACAGGCAAAAACACTGTATGTTGCAGATATTGCCGGAGACAGCAGAGAGGAGGTTGTAATTCTTGATCTGGAAGATCATACCATAAAAATTTTTCATAATGAGGATGCTTTTACAGATATAGGTCCGGATAAATGGGATGACCCGCTTTATGGTCGGCTTAAACAAAACTGGAGTTACTATTCACCTGGTAGTTATACCCAGCGTGATCCGGTTAAAGCCCGGATACGGGTGTTCCTGGAGGGACCCTATATTTCAGATTCTAAAATGGATACAAGTTTAAAGAATTATGATGCTATTCCTCTTCAATCGCCCTATAGCCAGGATCCCCGCATTGTAGAGAATATCCCGGACAGTACGGTTGACTGGGTACTGGTTCAGCTCCGCAAGACTAAAACCGGGAATACCATTGTTTCCCGGAGCTGTTTTTTAAAGTATAATGGGTATATCATTACCGAAGATACTGATGAATTGAATTTTTTTGTGGATGCGGGTGATTATTTTATTGTAGCCCGGCAGAGGAACCATCTGGATGTGATGAGCAGCAGTGCAGTTCCTCTGAGTACAGTTACTTCGGATTATGATTTTACTACCGGAACTGGTCAGTATGAAGGTGGAGATGCTGCTTTACTGGAAACTGGAGTTTACGGAATGTATGCCGGGGATGCTGATAACAACGGGCAGATACAGAATAATGATAAAAATGATTTCTGGAAAATTCAGGTAGGCCAGTCCGGCTATAAATGTGCTGATTTTAACCTTAACGGTGAAGTTCAGAATGATGACAAGAATGATATCTGGAAGAGTAATGTGGGTAAGGGGACACAAGTAGAATAATATGAATTTATTGTTTATAGGACTATTGATAATGTAACAAATTACAAAATATTTTAATATAATAATGGAAGAAATTTTATGATTAATTCAATAAAAAAAGCAAGAGTAATAATTTTATTATTTTTCTGTACTATTTTTTTATTAGGTTTTCAATCAACAAATCAACAGAATTTCCTTACTCAAGATGACCTGAGCAGACTTGATCCGAGACTGCATGGTGTGGTTGTGCCCTATATGTCCGGTATAAGAAAAGCAGTTGTTCCCACAGGAGTAAAATCAGTTGCCCAAAAAATGGACGGCACCAAGATTTATTCCGGAGTGGTCTATACCGAGGATGCAGCAGATCTTTTAGATGCAAATGTAAAGGTTAATTCCATTTATCCCCATTTTGTTACCGCCCGGTTCACTCCTGCTGAGCTGGCTGTTCTCACCACTATTGAGTCAGTCAAATATATAGATGCCGGAGAACTATACTATCCCACCAATGATGTTGCAGCCGGGGCGGTTGGCAGAGACCTGGTTAAAGGGGGCTATGTGAATAATACTGAATATAAAGGCAGCGGAGTGATAGTCTGTATAATTGATTCTGGTATTGACTGGGAGCATGAGGATTTCAGAGATCCCCTAGATCCTAGCCAGAGCCGCATTCTGTATGTTTGGGATATGACATTGACCGCAAGCGGAGGGGAAACCACACCTGAGGACAGGGATGGAGTGAATTATGCAGGATTAGATTACGGAGTTGAATACAGTAATATTCAAATTGAGGATGAAATTGACGGTTTACCTGCAGGTTTTGTCCGGGAAAGCGATACCAATGGCCACGGCACCCATGTTGCCGGAACAGCAGGGGGCAATGGCGCTTCTTTATCAACCCGCAAATATGAAGGAATGGCTCCTGAAGCTGACCTGCTCATTGTTAAAGCCGGTAATGGATCCTTTCTCAACAGTTGTCTCATTGATGCTCTTACCTATGCCAAACAAGTTGCCTCAGACCAGGGAAAGGCAATTGTGGTTAATATGAGTCTGGGGGGACATGCAGATGCCCATGACGGCACCGGCAGTTTAGATGAGGCAGTCGATGATTTTACCGGTACCGGAAAAGTAGTAGTCATTTCAGCCGGAAATGAGGGAGATGAAAATATTCATATCACCGGCAGTGTGGGTTCAGGTAGCTCAGTTGATTTCTACTTTACTGTTCCCCCCTATAGTGCAAAAGACGATGCTGATAACGACTATTTTGGTTTTGACTTCTGGTTTGACACAGGTGGGGATGTAACAGCCCAAGTGACCACTCCAAATAGTTATACAGCCTTACAGGATGCAGGTACTGCTAATACAACAGAAACCAATGACGGTTCCATATATCTTTATAATTATGTTGATATTAACAACAGCGACCGGGAAGTATATTCCTATATTGATGATAATAATGCTACCTTCCCTCCGGCTAATGGACTCTGGACATTGAATATAGAGAATAATTCCGGCAGCAGCATGACTTACCATGGCTGGCTTTTTGGAAGCTCTATGGGTGCTACCCTTAACAGCGGAGATACTGACTATACAGTAGGTTCACCAGGTACAGCCCTAGAAGCCATCACTATTGGATCGTATGTAAGCAGATGGCGCTGGTCCAACAGCCTAGGTTCAGGATATTCTTATACAGGAACTGATTACTCAGATGATATTTCTTCATTCAGCAGCATTGGTCCTACCAGGGACGATAGGCAGAAACCGGATATAGCTGCCCCGGGTCAGGGTATGGCCTCCTCTACCTCATCAGATTATACTCCTACTCCTTCAGCAGAATGGGTCCTACCTGGTTCAAAACATCATATAACTCAGGGTACAAGTATGTCATCACCAGTAACAGCTGGCTGTGTCGCTTTACTTCTGGAAATCGATCCCAATCTTACTGCCAGTCAAGTAAAATCTCTTATAACCAGTACTGCCATGGAAGACAGCTATACTGGTGGTTCTCTTCCTAACTATACCTGGGGATATGGAAGACTGGATATATATCGAGCTGCAGAAAAGGCCTTTGATTCTGGTTCTGCCAAAGAACGTGAGATATTAGCTTATGACGAATGGGCAGGAGATGCTTATAATTCAATATCGGAAGATGTGAAAATCGGTGTTCAATTTACACCGTCTATCAGCTGTGGAGTGACTGGAGTTTTTTTTCAACCTTATTTGGATGTTAATCTTTCGGATTCATTATACTTTGAAGTGTGGACAGATGACGGGTTCGGGCTTCCTGACACCAAACTGGGTAATACCGTAGGGTTTGATCATAATGAGATCCTGCCATACAGTTGGAATTTTGTTAACCTGCAGCGTACAGGAGTCTCGGTTACAGCAGAAACTGATTATCATATTATTCTCTACTATAGTTCGGGAACAAATTTAGACATGCTTTGTGATGTTGGTTCTATTGATAACCGTTCTTCGAAAAATACCGGTGTGAGCTGGTCGTCATTTAGTTCGGGTGATTACCGTATTCGTCCTGTGATTTCATCTAATCAGGGAGTACTGCTGGCTGCCAAAGTTTTTCTGGAAGGGCCTTATGATAGTGATGCGCATGAAATGGGAATAGGATTAAACACCGAAGGGTATATCCCTCTCACCTCTCCTTATTCTGAAGATCCTCGTACGGTTACTGTAGTTCCGGATAATGTCACGGACTGGGTTCTGGTACAACTGCGTACAACCAAAACTGGTTCCGCAGTTGCCTCCCGGAGTGCCTTTCTGCATAAGGACGGCAGTATTGTGGGAGATGATGGCACATCCAACCAGATCGTGCTTACTGCTGAAGAAAGTAATTACTATCTTGTCATACAGCATTGGAACCATCTAAGTGTAATGAGTGATGAAACAAGTACTTATTCCTCATCTAGTCCGGTGTCCTATGATTTCACCACTGGTACTGACAAATACGAAGGAGCAGATGCCGCTTTTCTTGAAACCGGAATATACGGTATGTATGCCGGTGATGCAAATGACAATGATCAGGTGCAGAATGATGATAAAAACGATATCTGGAAAATACAGGTAGGTCAATCCGGGTATAAAGGTGCTGATTTTAACCTTAATGGAGAAGTTCAGAATGACGATAAAAATGATATCTGGAAGAGTAATGTGGGTAAGGGATCGCAGGTGAGTGGGTTGTAGGGCAATGTAAGATTTACTTTTATAACTGAAAAGAAAAACCCTGATAGGATTCTATATCCTGTTGGGGTTTTTTAGCTGGAATCACTTAGAATAATAACCGTTTTAACATGGCATGAAAAGATATTTTAATTGAATGGTTGAATTATTGTTTGAACTAAAAAATTACTTCGTACGGTAACAGGCTGTACCTTCAGTTGTCATCCTGAGGGAGTGCAGCGACCGAAGAATCCGGGGCAGGGTTGTTTGTTCTGCCCATACCCCTCAGATTCTTCGCTCGACCCAAAAAAGAGTGGGACTCTCTCAGAATAACAAGACTCTGTTGTTTTTGTCAACCTGAAGGAATGGAGTGACTGAAGGTTCTGGGAAAATGTGGCATGTCCGTGATTAATTTTGAATTGTTTTAAGTGGACACTAAAGGATTATTTTATTAATACTGATTAGTATAGAAAATACATATGGTAATCTTTATTTCAAATAGCAATTCCGGCGTTATAGATGAATAAGTATTATGTATACATTATGACTAATCATTCAGGTACGCTTTATACCGGTGTTACAAACAATATTATACGGCGTGTTTATGAGCATAAAAATAAATGTATAGCAGGATTCACAAAGAAATATAATATTGATCAGTTGGTCTATTATGATGAGACTCCTGATATTTGTGCTGCTATAGAAAGAGAAAAACAGATTAAAGGATGGGTCAGAAAGAAAAAGATTGCTCTAATCGAATCAATGAATCCAACATGGAAAGATTTGAGTTCCGGATGGTATGATTGATGATTTCCTGCATGTCATTCAAGGTAGAATAAATAAGCTCCAGACCTTTTGAAAAGCCTGATTTTATATGTCCCCACCCCAGATTCTTCGCTCGTCCCGAAAAAGAGCGGGACTCTCTCAGAATGACAAGGCTCTGTTGTTTTTGTCATCCTGAGGGAGCGCAGCGCCGGAAGGATCTGGGGCAGGGGAGTGTCGTTAAAAGTTAAAAAAATTATGATATATTTTATTTTTTCGAAAAAACAAAATAATCCTTGACATTGGTTAAAATATTTTTATGATTCTATTATAGAATTTCCCAAAGCTACTGGTAAAATTTCCATCAAAGACTGATTGATCTTGGTTAGGAAACAAGCAAATCTAACTTAATACCAAAAATATTTTCATAAAAAATTTCAAGGAAGGGGTTACCATGAAGAAACAAATATTTTTTGTAATGGTATTATTTTCTTTGAGTCTTACCACAGTCAGGGCCCAAAAAATGACTGTAAAAGACAGTAACAGTAACGTATTGATGGAAGTGATTGATGAAGGCTCAAAGGGTTCTATAATGATACCTGATACCAGTGCTGCCCTGAGTTCTGAAACCAACAAACTGTACAACCTGAGCGGAACCCTAATGTGGAACGGCAGTGCCCTGGGCACAGCCGGCAGTGCAGGTGGATGGACCGATGATGGAACAGTGGTAAGACTTACAACTGGTACGGACAAAGTCGGTATTGGTATTTCGTCTCCGGCGTTTGCCCTGGATGTAAAAGATTCTTTGGGAATAAACGGAACCCGGCTGCTCTATCTGCCGGATCAGACGGAATTTCAGGGTACATTAATCGTAGGTAACGGCGGCAGCAGTCTCGAGCATAATTCCTCTAATGATGGTGTGTATAATACTGTAGTTGGCATTGATGCATTGATTGCCAACACCACAGGATATTGTAACACGGCCAGCGGGTCTGATGCGCTTTGTTGCAACACCACAGGGAATTGTAACACGGCCAGCGGCTCTGTGGCGCTCCATCATAATACCACAGGGAATGAGAATACCGCCAGTGGAATGGCGGCGCTTGAAATGAACACATCAGGTTCTTATAACACTGCCTGTGGGAGTTCAGCACTTTTTTATAACACCGAAGGAAATTATAACACGGGTATTGGCTATTTTGCAAACAGGTGGAATATGGGAGGATCGCAAAATACAATTATCGGGTACGAAGCAGGCACTGGTACACCTGGCCACAATAAATCCGGAAATATTTTTATAGGATACCAAGCAGGATACAATGAAATTGGGGACAACAAACTCTATATTGAAAACTCAAATTCAGGCAGTCCCCTCATCTGGGGTGATTTCAGCAAAGATAGCCTTGTAGTGAATGGCAGGCTAACAGTGACATCTTTCCTTGATTTACCCAATGGCGGCACAGATGGCTATGTGTTGACTTCGGATGCCAGTGGTGTGGGGACCTGGCAGGCAGTCGGTGGTTCAGGCGGCTGGACAGATGACGGATCAGTCGTCAGACTGACGACGATAACGGACAAAGTTGGTATTGGTATTTCATCCCCGGCTTTTGCTTTGGATGTAAAGGATTCTTTGGGAATAAACGGAACCCGGCTGCTCTATCTGCCGGATCAGACGGAATTTCAAGGTACATTAATCATAGGTAACGGCGGCGGCAGTCTCGAATATAATTCCGGTTCAGAGGGAAGATATAATACAGCAGTTGGTATTGATGCATTGAATGCCAACACTATAGGGTATTGCAACACGGCCAGCGGGAATAGGGCGCTTTATTCTAACACTACAGGGTCTCACAGCACAGCCAGCGGGGGTCTTGCTCTTTATTCTAACACCTCAGGGCATTATAACACAGCCAGCGGGGGTCATGCTCTTTATTCTAACACTACAGGGTCTCACAGCACAGCCAGCGGTCAAGAGGCACTTTATCACAACACCACCGGATCGTGTAACACGGCCATCGGGAGGAAGGCGCTTCTTTACAACACCACAGGGAATAATAACACGATCATTGGCTGCTATGCCAACTTATACAATCAGGAAGGAGAAAATAGTACAATTATCGGGTATGAGGCAGGCAGAGGTACATCGCTTCATGATAAATCCGGCAATATTTTCATTGGGTATCAGGCCGGATACAATGAAACCGGGGATAACAAGCTTTATATTGAAAACTCAAATTCAGACAATCCCCTCATCTGGGGCGATTTCAGCAAAGATAGCCTTGTAGTGAATGGCAGGCTAACAGTGACGTCTTTCCTTGATTTACCCAATGGTGCCACAGATGGCTATGTGTTGACTTCGGATGCCAGTGGTGTGGGGACCTGGCAGGTGGCGTCAGGGGGCACAGACTCTGACTGGACGATTTCTGGTAGTGACATGTATTCTGCGATTTCTGGAAATGTGGGGATTGGAGACAATACCCCAACCCATAAATTGGATGTGGCCGGAAAAATCGGTATCAATGACATGCAAATTCTCTATCTGCCGAATCAAACTGACTTCGAAGGCACCTTAATTGTTGGTGACGGCGGTGGCAGTCTTAGTCATACTTCCGGTAGTGAGGGACAGAGTAATACCTCCGTTGGAATGGGCGCTTTGAATGCCAACACCACAGGGGCTTCTAACACAGCCATCGGGTATCAGTCGCTTCAAGCCAACACCACAGGGGATCACAACACGGCCAGCGGGTTTCAGTCGCTTCAAGCCAACACCACAGGGAATTACAACATGGCCAGCGGGTATAAAGCGCTTTATTCCAACACCACAGGAGTTGAAAACACGGCCATCGGGAATGCGGCGCTTTATTCCAACACAGGGAATTTCAACACAGCAATCGGGCGTTCTGCGCTTCAGTCTAACACCTCAGGGACTCGTAACATAGCTTGCGGGTATTATGCGCTTTATTCAAATACCACAGGGGATGATAACACAGCCAGCGGATGTTTAGCGCTTCATTCCAACACCACAGGGCACTTTAACACGGGAATTGGTTATCAAGCAAACCGTTACAATCAGGAAGGTTCGAATAATACAATTATCGGATACGAGGCAGGCAAGGGTACATCAGCCCATGATAAATCCGGCAATGTGTTCCTAGGGTATCAGGCAGGTTACAACGAAATCGGGGATAACAAACTGTATATTGAGAACAGTGACAGCGATACGCCTCTGATCGGTGGAGATTTTTCAGTAGATGAGTTGTATTTGAACGGCAAGGTGGGCATCGGCACGGTGAGTCCGGATAGCAAACTTCATATTATGGAATCAGATGCTTCGTGTTCAGCTCATGAGTATGCCCAATTGGTGGTAGAGAATAACGATCATTCTATGATCAATATACTTAGCGCAAACAATAAACAGGGGTGGATTGGATTTGGTGATCCAGAGGATAATGCTGAAGGGGCTATAAGTTACGATCATGAAACGGATAAATTACACCTTTACACTTCTGATCAACAAAGACTTGTGGTTGATTCTGACGGCAACGTCGGCATCGGCACCACTAGTCCTGACAGCAAGCTCGACGTGAACGGTTCAACGGGTTACAATCAGTTGCGAATGCGGACATCCTACACTCCTACTGGTACGAGTGATACAAATGGAAATACGGGTGATGTGGCATGGGATGACGGTTACATCTACATCAAAACGAGTGCAGGCTGGAAACGGTCGGCTCTCAGTACATTTTAATCCATGAAATCAGTTTGGTTTGTTCGATTAATTCATTTGAAAGGAAATTATCCATGTCAAAAAAAATTTTGATTTTATTTGTGTTGTTCTTGCCCTTTATATTTCTATCTGCACAACAAATACTCGAAGTTCAATTTACACCGGCTGAAGTAGAGAGCATGCTGTTTCTCTACAATAAGACAACTGTTAAAGGCTCTGAGGTCGAGATAGTTGTACCTGTAGGTGTTAAACTGCGGTCAGGCTTAAAAAAAGCAAGGGCATTAAAGGATACGACCAAGTCCATCACATTGGAATTAACTCCTACTGATGTTCAGGTCTGTCTGAATATAATTCAAAACTCAACTTTTGATGCCCTATATGCCGAATTGGTTCTGGGCATGAAACAGAAACTTATAAAGCTGCTTCCACCTCCCTCAACACAGCCCAAACCTCAAAAAGGCAGGAAATAAGGAGGATATGTACCATGAAAACAGGCAGATTAGTATTGAGCTTTTCTTTACTCTGCGCAACCGCGCTTTTTGCATCTGTAGACCTCACAATTGAGGCCGGCATTGTAGTTGAAACCAGCAGCGGAGTAAATATAGAAATCGACGGAATCCTGACTGAATCAGGAACAGGCTATCTCAAAGGAGAGATAAGTTCCGGCACCAGAACCGGCATGACCAGTTTTGCCGGCCTTATTCTTTCATCCGGGATGGATGGCACCATCACTCGAACCACAGGTTCTGCATACAGTGGAGGTAATGGAGAAGGTACAAACCTGAAACGATACTATGAGCTTAACAACACCGGCGGTGATACGGTTACTGCGGTTATGACTGTTGCTTATGTATCATCAGGCAGCCATGATGAACAGAACGGGCTGACTGCTCCTTACTTTGCCTACAGGTATACAACTGACTGGGCCGGATTCGGATGTGGTTCTTCTACATCACCAATTAACGCTGATACAGTTGAAATTCCTCCGGACACTTCGAAGTGGATCTTTTCTGAAGGAGTACGAGTGGCAGTAAAGCTATTTCTGGAAGGTCCCTACCACGCCGATGGAGATACCATGTCCACTATACTTGGTCCGGACAGCAGTGATGTTATTCCGCTTACCTCACCCCATGCCGAAGATCCCCGCACCTGTTCTACAATTCCTTCTGGGGTGACGGACTGGGTGCTGGTACAGGTACGCAGTAAAGTTGACACTGCAGCGCTGGGGTCCCGGTCCTGTTTTTTGAAAAAAGATGGCACTATTGTGGGTGATGACGGGTCCACAGCCTATATGGGTGTGTGCTGCATGCCGGATGATTATTTTCTGGTGATTCAGCACCGTAATCATCTGGCTATTGAAACAGCTGCTGTGGTTTCGAATTTAACCTGGGGTACTACTCCGTCCTCTGTCTATGATTTCACCACTGGAACGGATAAGTATCACAAAAGTGATGCAGCCCTGTTGGAAACCGGCGTATACGGCATGTATGCCGGGGATGCTAGCCATAACCAGCAAGTGCAGAATGATGATAAGAACGATATCTGGAAAGTCCAGGTGGGACAGGCCGGTTATAAGAGTGCAGATTTCAATCTCAACGGTCAGGTGCAGAATGATGATAAGAACGATATCTGGAAGAGTAATGTGGGTAAGGGATCGCAGGTGAGCGGGTTGTAGTTGTAAAGTCAGCTTTGCCGGTTTTTAAAATTTCAAAGCACCAACACCCGAAGACCTGCGGACATCCGGGGTTTGGGTTAAAGGAAAATTAAATAAATGAGATTAAGGAAAAATTTATTTTATAATTTATGTATTTTTTACTTGATATTTAAACAATTATTTTAGATATTATAAAAATAAGTAAAGAAATATTATTACATGAATTTGTAGATAAATTTAAAATAAAATTTGTCATAAATTTATGACAAAGGGAGGTTGTCATGAGAAAATATTTTATTACAATTTTTAGTTTATTATTAATTTTTGGTTTTTTAACACTTGCTCAGGCTCAAACCGGGATAACCTTTACTTTTGCCAATGGACAAATTACAGGCTCAGGGCCATATTATTATGAGTTTAATGTGATGGCAAAGGGAAGTTCAGCTGGTACTAAAATTGGAGATTGTTTGGTTTATATTAATTATAACTCTGTGGGATTTGGACCTAGTATTTACACAAATGGTAAAGTTACAGTTACTAAAGGTACTTTAACTCAGGGAGATTTAGCCCCATCTTTGCCTTTATATGGTGGTACGGGTACTGGTAATGGTGATCCTATTATAGCTGATAACACTTCTTCTAGACTTTCAATTAATATTTTATATAATTTTGACGGCTCCCCAACAAGTGCTAATGATCTTCCAGCTACAGCCACGCAGTGGGCTCATGTTAAAATTGAGATTGCTAATCAGGGACAATCATCCGGACTAAGTTTTCAACAGGCATTAATGTCAGGTCAGGAATATGAATCTGACAATTTAGCCAAATACAGCCCGGTTACAGCCAGTGATACTGATGATCAGTCCCTGCCTGTTACCATGACTGAGATGTCTGCCACAACCTCACAGGAACAGGGCATTGTAATCACCTGGCGCACAGAAAGCGAAGTAAACACAACCGGATTTAATGTTTATAAAAGCGAAGCAGAACAAGACAATTATAAACAGCTCAATCTCTCTCTTATTCCCGGACAGGGAAACAGTTCCTCCGGGTATGAGTACAGTTATTCAGACAGAGATATTCGGGAAGGATTAATCTACTGGTATAAGATTATTGAGATTGCCAGAGATGGTGCAAAGCAGGAGTACGGACCTATCAGAGTAGAAGGAGTAAGTACAGTACCGGATGAGTTCAGCATTTCTCAGAACTATCCCAATCCCTTTAATCCGGAAACCACCTTTAAATATCAGCTGGCTGAGGATTCCAGGGTTACTATCAATGTTTATAACTTATTGGGAGAAAAGATTAAGCAACTGGTAAAAGAAGACAAACCTGCAGGTTATTACACTGAGACCTGGAAAGGTGTTAATGAAACCGGTCAAAAAGTTTCCAGCGGTATCTACCTTATTTATATGCAGGCCGGCACCTATTCCATGACTCGTAAGATTACCTTGATCCGTTAACAGTTATTATTCATTTTAAAGAATTTACCCTGACAGGATGAATATTTCTGTCAGGGTTTTTTTATTATCTACCCAAAGACTACCATTTCAACCAGCTGGGTATCGAATAACCGCTTAATCCAAGGGCACGAGATTCTTCATTTCCTCCGGTCGCTCAGAATGACAAACCAGAGAGATCCTGTACTGAACAGAGCGAATTATACAGAACGACATACTTATGAAGCCTGTACTGAGCAAAGCAAGTATTTATAATGACTCCACCCTGCCGTCATCCTGAGAAACGAAGTGACGAAGGATCTCCTGCCACTATGTGTTCATATTAATTAAAATTAGAGGATTACTCCCTGCTTTCTGATTGCCATTTTCCCTAAAAATCAAAAAAGTATTGCTCAACCGGCTGAGAATAGTAAAACCGCTTTATGCATGAGTATGAGATTCTTCGCTTCGCTCAGAATGACACACTGGGGTCAGTCATCCTAAGTACGAATTGCCGGCAGACATGAATTTCTTCACAGAACCTGTACTAAGCAAAGTAAGTGCTCAGAATGACATTCTTGATCAAAAAAAAATCCTGTCAGGATTTTTTATAACCTTTTTAAGCATTATTGCATAGTTAAATAAAATTCAGTCTATCTCTATCCACTCCATAGGCCATCTCCAGTTCTTCCCATCTCTGGTTTTAATAACCAGACGCCTGGAATTGGATCTGATTGGCCTTTGGACAGTAACACTCTGATTGATATATTTATTGTTAGGATCATGCTTGATTCTGACTTTATCGGCAGTTTTTAGATGACGGAAATCTGAATAGGGATCAAGCAGAGGAAATTTTTTAAGGATGGAACTATAACTAAAATTTTTTCTCTTCCTTTTTCTTACCTTTCTCGCTTTGACTCTATATCCCAGGGATTGAACATGCTGAACCGCCCATTTATTTGCAGACTGTTCCCCTTGCCCGGGATGAAGGTGAAGATGATATCTGCGGAAGTGATGAAGCTCATGAGCAAAAAGAGTGGTAAGATGGTCAATAAAGGAAGGGTAGAAAAACTCCCAGCCGTATATATCTTTTTCGATATAGGGATATCGCTTACTGCTGCTGTCAATTCTTAACCGGATTAATTTATATGTCGCAGGCAGATCATCTGGTATAATGAATTTTTTAGTGAAAGCCCACTTCCCTTGTCCAGTAGTGAAATTCTGGGGTGTCAAGTTTTTATGAACATAAGCAGTACCCCTAGTCTTATTAACTCCTGGTAATAGATACAGGGCAACAATAAGAGCAGAGGTGTCAGTGGAATCAGCTATTTGGGACAAACAATTTAGGATTCTTTTTTTATCAATACTATTATGTTGAGAACTAAAAATATAATTTTCCATGATTCATTAAAAAAATTTAAAAAAGCCTGGATAATCCAGACCTTTAGAAAACTAAAAAAAATACGTATGATCTTCAGTTTTACAAGAAATAATGAAAAAAATACTGGATGAAATCTTAATCAATTATTAGAGTTCATTTACAATAGAATAAACAGGCCTGATATCAACAGGTATATCATTAAGTTTATCCAAGGCAGCTTTAACTTCTGGTTTGAGTAAGGAATATTTTTCTATGAATTTTTCTGCTTCTTTATAGTCACCTTTCGCCTGAATCATCAATACTTTCTCAGCAAGACTATTTACTGCATCTTTATATTTCCTCACATTTACTGAAAAAAGACCGTTATCATTAATGGTAACACCACCTATTTCAAGATAGTAATTTAATTGAATCGCAGTTGCCCCTCCATGTGCTTCTTCAATCCCGAATCTGATGGAACGAAACATACCAACAAGATTTGTCGAGAAAAGGCTAGTGGTGAGTTTATCATCCAAAACATCTTCTTCAATAAGGTAAAGAATATTGTATATTCCCAGAACATCAGCTTTACATTCTTCAATAACTGAATAGTGATCTTTTAATTCCTTGTTTACAGTAGTTTCTCTTCCTTCAACAGTTAGGTTACCAGGGCCAAGACCATGGCTGACTTCGTGCATGAGTATATGTTTAGAATAGGCATCAATGGAAATATTCTCTAACTCATTAGCAGTTAATACTTCAGATGCAATTGGTATCAGAATATTTTCAAACTTGGCTTTCATAACATTTTTAAGCAGAACTTTTTTTGAACCTTTGGCTTCTCGCACCCGTTCATCATTAGGCAAATTAAATGCCACAGTTTGAATACTTGCTTTGGTATCTCCAGCAGTGAATATTTCATTCACCATTTTTATGGGAGAAAAAGAACCCCGATTAAAATTTTTATATTCATCCGGTATAGGCAGATTATGTTCCATTTTATCAAGATAAGTGCCTATGATTTGAAGAGCTTTACTCTCTTCATGATCTACAACACCAACAAAGGATTCAAAGGCAGCTTTATAACCGAACAACCTGTCTTCGTAGACTTCATAAGGACCGATAACAATTTCTATATCACCATTTAAATCCATCCAAACCATATTACTTTCATAATATTTATTTGAAAGAAAAGCATCGGCTCTTTTATTAAGAAATACTTTTAATGACCGGTCTCTGGTTTCTTGGGAAGCTTGCTTGAGCAATGTAGCTGCAGATTTTAATTCTTTAGAATATTCTTTTGAGTAGGGAATTGCAATCAATTTATCATTTTTTAATCTGATTACAGTGTAACGGCTTTCAAATAATTTTCTATCATCAGGATTGTCTTTAAGCCAATTAGTAAAATCTTCTTTTGTTAAGTCAAGAGGATAATAGTGTGCACCAGGTGGTTTTTGAATATCATTGATAAAAGGTTTATTATTATCCAGTCTGTTCCAAGGACCAAACATTATATTAAATAAATCTATATAGGGTTTATTGGATTCTGGAGATTTTTCTAAACAATCCAGAAGTTGAGGATTCTCTTTATACACTTGCTCAAGGAAGATATTATCAATATGCTGAGATGCTTTAACTAAAAGTTTAATAACACGACGTTCATGGGCAGGTAAATAAGAAAGATCCGGTGCAATGGTTACAGGTACAAGTTTATCAAGCTGAGTTGTTACATATTCTTTTGAAACTTTTTGATTAATCATTTTTTCTCCACAATTTAAAAAGAGTAATAGGAAAAGAAATAATAATACATAAGTAACTCTTCTAGGCATAATAAATACCTCCCTTTTTAAGTTTAAAAAAAATATAATTATTTTTTTTAATGAAATCAAGAAGTAAATAATTTATGAAGTCATTCTAAAAATCCAGGAAGGATACGATATGTTTGAAGTACAAATATATAAATTCAATAATAATATTTTGTAAGTTTTGTGTTTTCGTAGGGAATGTCTTTTTAGAGGAATCACATTAATTAAATTAAAAAGCGAGTCTTTTAGAATTTATTAAATAAAATATGTCATTATAACAGATAAAATTGACAATATATGCCAAAATGGCAAGAAACAAAAATTTAACTATAAAAAGCTTTTACAATAAAATATTTATAAAATTCTATAAATCAATATTTTAGCGTAGAAAAAAAATTTTCGGCATGTAAATTGCATAAAAGAAGAATAGAAATGAAAGAAAACATAAAGAATAAAGGAGGTGAACAACCATGACACTAGTAAAATATAATCCGTTTCGCAGTTTGCTCTCATTTGATAATGAAATGAGAAATTTTTTCAACCTGGGGAATTATGAATCTGATACAGTATGGAGCCCCAATGTTGATATTATTGATAATGAAAATTCTTATGAACTCAAGGCGGAACTTCCGGGATTAAAAAAGAAGGATATTACTATTTCGGTAGAAGATGGAGTTCTGAAATTAAGTGGTGATAAAAAGTTAGAAAATGAAAAGAAAGAGAAAAATTATCACCTGAGGGAAAGTTTTTATGGCAAGTTTGAGAGGAATTTTCGTCTTCCCAAAGATGTAGAGTTTGATAACATAAAAGCTGAGTTTAAAAACGGTGTACTGGATATACATATTCCTAAATCCGAAAAAGCAAAACCTAAAGAAATACAAGTATCATAATGATATGATACTTTAACATACATATAACATTCGTCAGATAAGTTCAACCATCAAAAAAGAGCAAACATGTGTAAAGCGGGCCTGAACAAAAGAAAGTTCAGGTCCGCTTTTTTTATGGTTCTCAAAGGCAGTGAAAAATTAACGGGCTATACCAAGATTAATATAAAAAACCGGTCCGAAATCAAGATAGGTTACATCTTCTTTACCCCCGTAAGGCTGGGTGAGAAAACCGATTTCAGCAAATAAAATAATTTTTTCGGAATAAATGTACTGGAATTCAAAACTTCCATTAACACCGAGCCCGTGTGCATCATCAACTTCAAGCCCGCAGTCTCCTTTATAATGGAAATAAAACTTCCTGTATCCCACATTTAGTCCCGGTTTCAGGAGCCAGCCAGGAGACAAAACAAATTTTGTTTTAAAAGAAGTACCGATTTCAATAACTGAGGCTTTATGTTTGGTAATATCTTCTTTAGTTTCATAGATCCATTCTGAGCCATTCCAATAGGGTTCTAAATATTCATCGATTTCTTCCAGATTACTGTAGGCAAAATTAAGGTATAATCCTACTGTAAATTTCGGCAGAAAATATCTATCAATAAATCCTCTCATAAAGAATGAACTGGTGGATCGAATATCATTATTCAAATCTGAAAAATTTATCTCAGCAGGAAATAGAATGCCAGCAGATACTCCGTATTCATATTCTTTGGCTGATGTAACTGAGAGTGAATCTTGTGCCATACTTCCCCTGAAAGTTAATAGTATAATAAAAGGAGTAATTAGTATCCTGTGTTTCAATAATATTGATGTAATCATGATTTTTTTCCCTTATGATTTAGGTTAATAGACTAAAATTTTCTTGAAAATCATCCCTTTGGTAACTATATTGTTAATTGTCTTAAATAAATGTTAACGATCCCTTAAATTAAAAATGAAATTACTAATAAATAACCAAAAAAACAAACAAATATTATACTATTTAAAAGGTGAAGTATATAAATTTCAAATTTTGAGAAATATTAATTTTAAATAGTTAGAATTTATGAAAGTATTAATTTGCCCAGATTCATTTAAAGGAACTTTTTCAGCTCTTGAGGTAAGTTTACTCATTTCACAGG
>CAYUAG010000036.1:1273-5937 GCA_964442615.1 uncultured bacterium | reverse complement strand
TTTCACAGGGTGTCACGAAAGTTGATCCTCAGGCCATCCTGGAAATAATTCCTCTTGCTGACGGAGGTGACGGTACTCTGACCACACTCTCTTCTTTAATAAAAATATACCAAAAGAGAGTTGCAGGTCCTTTAGGTATAAATAATAAAAAATCTGCCAGGTTCGGAATCATAAAAAATGAAACAACAACTGCTTTAATTGAGACCTCAGAGGCAATTGGATTACATCTTGTTCCAAAGCAGAAGAGAAATCCTCTCTATACAACAACTTATGGAGTAGGGGAACTTATAAAGACAGTACTTGATAAAAACTGTAAAAAAATCATTTTAGCTATTGGTGGTTCTTCCACTAATGATGCCGGTATGGGTATGGCCCAATCATTGGGAGTAAAATTTTTTGATGATAAAGAGAAAGAGATACATGAATCAAAAGAGAATGGATATTGTGGGAAATCCCTGGTTGAACTTAATTCCATAGATAGTAGCGATATTGATTCCCGAATAAAAGATTGTAAATTTTTGGTAGCATCCGATGTTCAAAATCCTCTTTACGGAAAAAATGGGGCTGCTTTTGTATATGCTTCCCAAAAAGGTGCGTCAGCTTATGAAGTCACCTTTCTTGATGATGGTCTGAAAAATTTTGCAAAAGTAGTAAAAAGATCTTTAAATAAAGATATCTCTGACCTTAAAGGGGGAGGAGCAGCCGGAGGACTGGGAGCAGGGCTCAAGGTTTTCTTAGATGCAGAGATACTATCTGGAATTGATTTTATAATGAAGGCGGTTCAGTTTGAAAAATATGTCAAGCAGAGTGATGTGATCATAACAGGAGAAGGGTGTATTGATTCTCAGACTGCACAGGGAAAAACAATCTCGGGAGTTTTATCTGTTGCAAAAAATTACAATAAGCCGGTAATTGCCATAGCAGGATGTCTGGGTAGTGGGTATAAGAATGTTCAAAATGTCTCAATTATTGAAGACGCTTCAAAAGGATTAAAGAAAACACTATCCTATTTTAAGAATAATTCCCAGCTTATTTCTGAAGCTACTTATAATGCTTTTAACAAATGGAGAAAATATAGATGAAAAAAGTAGTCATTACCAGAAGAATTCCTCATGCAGGTATAGAACTGCTAAAAGAAAAATTTTATAAAGTTAAGCTCATCAGTGAAGGTGATTTTTGTGATAGAAAATCTCTTCTAAAAGAGATTGAAGATGCAGATGCACTCCTTTCGCTTCTAACAGAAAAAATTGATAAACAGGTAATTGAAACTGGAAAAATTCTTAAAATAATTGCTAATTATGCAGTTGGATTTAACAACATTGATATTGACTATGCAACTGAAAGAGGAATCTATGTTACCAATACTCCAGACATTCTTACTGAAACTACTGCAGATTTTACTTTTACCCTTCTTATGGCAGCAGCCAGAAGAGTTGTAGAAGCAGACAAGTTTACCAGAAAGGGTAAATTTAAATCCTGGGGACCAAGACTGCTGTGCGGACAGGATATTAATGGGAAAACCATGGGAATAGTGGGTATGGGCAGGATCGGGAAAGCAGTAGCCAGGAGAGCTGCCCTGGGATTTGACATGAAAATTCTTTATTCGGATTATACAAAAGTGAAAGGACTTTCATTCTATACCCAGAAGGTTGAGCTGAATGAACTGCTCCCAAGGAGTGATTTCATCAGCCTGCATGTACCTCTCCTGGATTCAACCTTTCATATGATTAGTGAAAAAGAATTTGCTATGATAAAACCGACTGCAGTGCTGATAAATACCTCCAGAGGGCAGGTTATAGATGAGAAGGCATTGATCAAGGCTCTGCAACAAAAAAAATTATTTGCCGTGGGCCTGGATGTGTATGAAAAAGAACCAACTGTTTCTCAAAAACTGAAAAAACTTGATAATGTTATACTTACTCCCCATATTGCAAGTGCATCTATTGAAACCAGAGAGGGAATGGCAATAATGGCAGCCCGGAATATTATTGATTTTTTTCAAGGGAAGATTCCACAACAGCTGATTAATAAAGACGTTTTGAAGTAAGGATAAAGTAACAAGGAAAAGGAAAACGGAATAAGGAGGAAAGGAGAAAGGAAATAGGTGTTAACATTTTCAGGATTAAACGCCATTTTCCTTGTTTCCATCTTCCCTTTTCCCTTCCACCCTTCAGCAGGAAAATCTATTTCAAGATATAGTAAAATAATAATTTAATAAGTTGTACTATTATTATAAATTCCGAAAAGGAGGATAATTATGAAACAAAAAACGGTAATGACGATTGTTTTAGGTCTCAGTTTTCTTATATTTGGATGTCTTCAAGCACAGTCTCTCTCATCTCCACAAGATTATTTTGGATTTCAGATGGGTGAAGACCGTAAGCTCATAGACTGGAAAGAAATAACCAGCTACTTTAAATTACTCGATACTAACTCAGAGAGAATAATGGTAAAAGAACTGGGTCAGTCAACCCTGGGCAAACCTTTTATTATGGCTCTTCTTTCTACCAAGGAAACCCTGGAAAATTTAGATACATTCAAGGAAATCCAACAGAAAATTGCAAATCCTTATACCCTTACAAACCAAGAAGCTGACAGTCTGATACATATAGGTAAGATTATTGTTCTGGTCACCTTAAATATCCACTCAACAGAAATCGGAGCAAGCCAGGCTTCGGTAGAGATGGCTTATGAACTTGCCTGTAATCCTGAAAGCCGGAATTCTGATATGCTCAAAGATGTAATTCTTATTATAATTCCTTCTGTTAATCCTGACGGTCAGCAGATGGTGGTTGACTGGTATAAAAAATATGTGGGTACTCCTTATGAAGGCTGCCGTCTACCCTGGCTCTATCATCACTATGCAGGTCATGATGACAACCGGGACTGGTTCTTTTTTAATCTGAAAGAAACCAGACTGGTAGGAGAAATTTTGTATAAAGAATGGTTCCCGGTAATTGTTTATGATCAGCATCAGATGGGAAATTCCGGTGCACGAATTTTTTTACCCCCCTATGCTGATCCTGTAAATCCCCATATTCACCCTACTGCCATGGCCATGACCAATATGGCTGGTAAACATATTGTTGCGGATATGCATGCGGAAGGGTACAAAGGTATTCTTTCCGGCAGAACTTTTAATGCTTATTTTGAAGGTACTCTTTCCAAAACACCACTCTGGCACAACATGGTGGGTATATTATCTGAAATGGCAAGTGTAAGGATTGCCTCCCCCCTCTATCTTCCCAGAGGAAGTCTGGGGGAATACGGACCTGAACTACCAGCTTATTCTAAGGCAAGCAATTTTCTTGATCCCTGGCCCGGGGGCTGGTGGCGTCTGCGGGATATAATTGAGTACGAAAAATCAGCTATTTATTCTCTTCTCAGGCTTGCAGGTGCTCATAAAAAAACATTCCTAAAAAACTTTTATGCAATGAACAGAGATGCTATTGAAAAAGGTAAAATCAAACCACCATTTGCTTATATCGTACCTTCAGACCAGCATGACCCTAACTCAGCGGTTGAGATGTTAAAAAGACTGCAGTTCAACGGAGTAAAGATCTACAAAACAGAAATCAAATTTCATTATAAGGGAAGAGAGTATCCTCAGCACACATTTATAATTCCACTCTCACAATCCTGCCGACCCTGTATCCAGGATTTAATGGAACCTCAAAAATATCCAAATCTGAAAGAATATCCAGATGGTCCTCCCAGAAGACCGTATGATTATACTGGCTGGACCCTGCCCATGTTGATGGGAGTAAAGGTGGAAAAAATAGAAGCACAGCTTGATCTTGATCTTCAATTAATTGAAAATATTACTATTGCATCCACATCAAACATTAACCCTGAAGCAGAATACTTCTTTTTTGAAAGAAGATATAACAACTCCTATATACTTATTAATAAACTCCTGAATAAAGGAATTCAACTTTTTCAGCTGGAGGATCCCTTTAAAAAAACCGATGAAATGATACCAGCGAATGCAGTATTCCTGGAAAACAACAAGGGAATCCATAAAGTACTCAGGGAATTATCAGAAAAATTTGAAGTGCCGATTCATTCCTGCTTAAACAGATTGAATGGAAAAACAGTTAAACTCAAACCTGTTCGTCTGGGTATCTATCAATCCTGGCTGGCAAGCATGGATGAAGGGTGGACACGGCTGGTTCTGGATACTTTCAGATTTCACTATACTTCTGTTCATAACCAGCAGATAATCAGCGGTAATCTTAATAAAAACTTTGATGCTATAATTATTCCTGATATGGGAATAAACAGTATTACAGAAGGAACCTACAGATGGGAAGATTCGGACAGACTGGAAAGCCCCTTAACTCCGGAAAAATATAAAGGCGGTATTGGAGAACAAGGAGTACAGAGTTTAAAATCCTTTGTTTTAAATGGAGGTACCCTTATTCTATTTAGCGAAGCCTGTGATTTTGGTATAGAGAAGTTAGGGATTCCTGCTTCAAATGTAGTCAGAGATCTTGAATCAAAGGAGTACTATGCTCCGGGATCTCTTCTGGAAATCAAGCTTGATCCGGATCACCCTTTAACCCGGGGTATGAAGTCCCATGCTGTCATACGAGTTACCAATAGTCCTGCTTTCAGGCTGTATACCTATCCCAGAAAGATAGATGCAGTGGGATATTATGAGG
>CAYUAG010000036.1:0-1263 GCA_964442615.1 uncultured bacterium | reverse complement strand
CTTCAAAGCGGCTGGCTCATCGGCTGGGAAAAGATTGCTGGGAAAACCGTTCTGGCAGAAATACCAGCAGGCAGGGGAAGAATTATTATGTTTGGTTTTGGAGTTCAGACACGGGCACAGACTTACGGGACCTTCAAACTACTGTTTAACAGTATATTATCAAGTAAATATGAATAAATGTATTTTTCAAGAAATAAATAAAGGTAAATAAATTGAGGTTTATAATGAATAAAAAATTCAACATTTTTATGGTATGTTTTTTTATTACCACATTGTTTTCAATTTTATATTTTTCTACTCCCTCTTTGACCAATTTTAAGAAAGATATTCAGTCAGGTGAAAAAGTGGATTCAACTCTACAGAAAGCACTGTATATTGCATCTGCTGAAAGTGAATTCAAAGATGCAGTTGCAAAAAAAATAACCAATTATTTTATTGATAAAAAGATCAAAGTAGTCGGTATTAGTATCGACAGTCTTGCTTCTCTACAAAAAGATAAATATGAGGTTCTGGTAGTGATGAATTCCTGTTGGGGAGGCAAGGTTCAGAAACAGGTGGGGAGTTTTCTGGATCAGATCCAGGATCAAGGTAATATTATTGTTCTCACCACATCCAAAAATGGCGACTGGCTGCCTGATATGGAAAAATGGGATTTTGATGCTATTGCCACAGCCTCAAAAAGCGCAGAAGCTGACAGTGTTTCCAGTAGTATTATTGAAAAATTAAATATTCTTTTGAAACTAGAATAGGTACATGTAGGTATGGCGGATATAGGTGAACTCATCCCCAGCCCCTTCTCTTAAGAAAAGAGAAGGGGTAAAGACAGAGGGCTTGCATGGTTTTTAAAGTCCCTCTCTTGGCACAGAGAGGGATTCAGGGTGAGTTTGGGGGTGGTAAAAAAAGGTTATGAAACAGGAGTTTTATAGTCAGGATAACTGGGCAGCTATAATCCTAACAATCCTTTAATCTTGAGTATCACCTTTCAGACTTCCCTCCACCCTGAAACACAGTTTCTCTCCAGATCGGAGTGTGGGAGCCAGAGAAGATGATAAAAAAGCGAAGTATTTTCCTCCGCCTTTAAATTTGGTTGTGTGGTGATGAATCTCATATCATACTATAATGAACCTTTCCAATTTTGAGCACCATGAACAACACCTGTGACCCATATTTCATCATCTTTAATCCGATACATTATGCGATAGACTCCATAAATAGTCGTCCCTGAAAAAGTCATCATACAAAAGAAAACTGAACTTTTTCTTT
>CAYUAG010000035.1:26317-33345 GCA_964442615.1 uncultured bacterium | reverse complement strand
GTTAAAAGAAAAAATTCAGTTTTTTTTTGTATAATGACTTTTTCAGGGACGACTATATAGCTCCTATTAATTCTTCTCCTGCAGTTGGTACAAACGGCACTATATATATGGAAATTAATGATACTTACCTGTACGCCCTTAATCCGAACGGTACCCTTAAGTGGCGATATGAGACGTGGGAGACAGGTTCTGTTCCTTCCTCCCCAGCTATCGGTGCAGATGGTATTGTGTATGTAGGTAGTCGGGATCAATACCTGTACGCCCTTAATCCGGACGGTACCCTTAAATGGCGATATGAGACAGGGAGTAGTGTTTCTTCCTCCCCGGCTATCTGTGTCGACGGCACTGTGTATGTGGGTAGTTGGGATCATTCCCTGTACGCGCTGAATCCAGACGGCAGCCTCAAGTGGCGATATGAGACAGGGAGTTCTGTTTATTCCTCCCCGGCTATCGGCCCGGACGGCACGATCTATGTGGGGAGTAATGATAGTTATGTGTACGCTTTTCATCCAGATGGCACGCTCAAGTGGCGATATGAGACAGGGGAGACTGTTTATTCTTCCCCGTCCGTAGGCCCAGATGGCACGGTGTATGTGGGGAGTCGGGATAATTACCTGTACGCGCTGAATCCGGAGGGCAGCCTGAAGTGGCGGTATGAGACAGGGGATGGTGTTAATTCCTCTCCAGCTATTGGTGCGGACAGCACAGTATATGTGGGGAGTTGGGATAATTATTTATATGCGCTGAATCCGGACGGCAGCCTCAAGTGGCGCTACCTGACCGGACGTTATGTTAGTTCCTCCCCGGCTGTGGGTGCGGACGGCACCGTGTATGTGGGAAGTAATGATAATTTCCTGTATGCGCTGAATCCGAACGGCATCCTCAAGTGGCGTTATGCGACCGAGGATTATGTTTATTCCTCCCCGGCCATTGGTACAGATGGTACTGTTTATGTGGGAAGTGGTGATGGTTATCTATACGCAATTGAAACCAACTGTGGCGGTTTAGCTAACAGCCCCTGGCCTATGCGGGGCAACAATGCCCAACATACGGGTATGTATCCGATTCCATTTTATTGTTCTTTAGATGAATTTACCTTTCAAGCTCTGAACAAAGATTATACAGGAGATATGTTTATATTCGGAAAAAAGGAGTCGATTCACATCACTTCCTGCAATTTTACCCATCCTGGCTTTTGTATTAATATTTCTCTGCCTGCTGCAGTGAATGCAGGCCAGAGCATAAATCTGCCTTATACAATACAGGTAGGCTCCACTGCTGTTTTTTCCAGCATTTGTACCCTGGACTGGCAGTCTGGAGATAATTCCGGAGAGTTTAGTCTGCAATTGTCTCAGGGTATAATCTATAAAGATAACAGTGAAACCGATGTGATTGGTTCTCAGGTTCTGGCAGCCTATAATTCCAGTATTGCCAAAGACCCTCAGTCCATTGCTACTAAAAACAACCTGGCCCTACTCTTTCGTATCTGCGGAGAACCGGAAAGGGCAGATCAAATCCTCTCAGCCATTGAAAAAGACGCTCTTGACAATTATTACTGCGCAGATGTCTACCTGCTTAACCGCGGCGTCACCCAGTCAGACCTGAACCAATCGGAAACGGCCGCAATCTGTTTTAACGGAGTTCTGAGCAATGAGTCTGAGGCCATGAGCACCAAAGCCTGGTACAACTGTGGCTGGGAGGAGTACCAGCAGGCAGAATACAATCAAGCTATACTTTATACTGATTCGGTGCTGGCCTCACCCCTGACAAACGAATATACTCTGGCTAAAGCCTGGTGTCTTCGCGGAGCTGCTCTGCTTGGACTGGGACAAAAGGAGGATGCGGAAGCCGCCTTCACTCAAGCTGAAAACCTGGACCCCAACGGCCCCATCGGCGCCATGGCCCGGGAGAACCTGCTAACAGGTGTGGATGATAATGAGGACAAGATCATCCCTGCCCGGTTTGAGCTTTATGCCAACTATCCCAATCCCTTCAATCCTTCAACCACCATCGCCTTTGACCTGCCCCAGGCCGGAGAGGTGTCAGTAACCATATTCAACACTCTGGGACGCCAGGTGAGGAGACTGCATCAAGGTCTATACCCTGCCGGCCGTCATACTCTGAAGTGGAATGCCCTGGACGACAAGGGCTGTACTGTAAGTTCAGGAATCTATGTGCTCAAGGTTACCACCAATGATGAAATCAAAGTGAAAAAGTTGACTTTAATGCGATAAATTATGGAGTCTTCTGTATATTGAATTATCCTGTTGATATTTTTGTTATTCCGGTCTTGGATCAATACCTTGTTTATTCCCCTTTGAACGGTAAATTCGCCCTGCTCAATCAAAGCGGGGTGTTACTGCTACGGGATGCCTTCTTGAACAAACTTTCACTGCCCCTTTCTGCAGAATTTTCCGAACTCGTGCATGTTTTAAAAGAACCCGGTGTGATAAATCCTGAAAAGACCGGGAAAATTGATCCTCAATTCCTGGGAATCATTCCCAGCCGGCGCTGCAACCTGGCCTGCGCCTATTGTGACTTCGGCGCTCATTCTACTTCTCAAGCTTCATTGGATCCGGAAATTATGATTGCTGCAATAGACTGGTTTGCAGTGTATATGGAGGAAAATGGTCACCGGACGCTTCCCATTCAATTCTTCGGCGGTGAACCTTTTGTAGAAAAAGAACTGCTGGATATTGCTGTGCATCATGCGCGACTGGTCGGTTCACGAACTGGTCTTATACCTCATTTTGAAGCATTAAGCAATGGATATTATGGAAAGCAGCAGCGCATTTTTATTAAAGACTATTTTAACCGTATTGTTATATCGCTGGATGGCTTTAAAAAATATCACGATAGAACCCGGGCTGCTTTTAATAATCGTAGCAGTTTTGAACAGATTGTGGAAACAGTCAATTTTCTATCAAACCATACTATTGAATTGGCCATTCGTTGCTGTATTACATCGGAATCTGTTCATGACATGGAAGCTATGGCTCATTGGTTTTGTCAAAAATTTGATCCTGCAAAAGTGAATTTTGAAACCCTTACAAAAAATTCCCGGACAATAGCGGCCGGATTGAATCCCCCGGATCCTTTTACTTTTGCTGAACATTGTTTAAAAAGTTGGCGAGTGTTACGGAACTATGGTGTAGAACCTGCCTATGCACCCATAGCGCTCGACCATCCTCAAACCACCTCATGTCCGGTGGGTCGTGATGTAGTTATTGTTCATCCGGATGGTATGATTGCCAGTTGTTATGTACAGGAGAAAGACTGGCTGCAAAAAGGGATGGATTTATCGGTTGGAAGGATTCACAAAAATGGAAAGGTGGATATTGATATTAAACGCCTTATATCCTTCAGAAATCTTTTAAAAAGCAAACCGCGCTGTACAGATTGTTTTTGCAGGTATGGATGTGCAGGTGGCTGTCATGTTAACAACACCTATCAAAATTCATCTGTAAACTACACAGATTATTGTGTTCATACCCGCATTATGACTATCTGCCGCTTGCTTGAAGAAATGCAGATGAATGAGGTGGCTGATGAATTGCTGAGGGACAGGAATGCTCTTGATCATATGGTTCATTGTCCATCAGACAGACTTTCTCAATTTGAAGGGTAAGGAGGATTTCATGAGAAAATATTGTATTAATCCCAATATCACCTATTCTGTTGATATATTTGATATCAAAGTATTTAATACAACTCAAAACAGGGTAACAGTACTTTCATATCCTCAAGCGGTTATCTGGGATCTGTTTATTAAAAAATATTCATATAAATCCATCATTAGTATGATGACAATAATCGGAAGAATGACAGCTACTCATGCTAAAACAGTTGTAGATGATACCTTTGAATATTTTTTAGCAGAATACATACTGGTGGGAGATTAAGCTGTGGCAAATATTGCAATCACATCTCAGTGCAACTTGAATTGTTCTTACTGCTTCACACAAAGCGAGTACAAAGCAAGATCACCGGCTGTCCTGCATATGTCACTTAAGGTGTATCAGCAAGCGCTTGATTTTGTTGCACGCTCTGATATCAAACAAATTCGTATCCTGGGTGGTGAGCCCACTCTACACCCGGATTTTATTCCCTATTTGGAACGTGCCTTAAAAACTGAATGTTCAATACGTCTATTTTCAAATGGACTAATACCGGAAAAGGTATTGAACTTTTTACAAAAAGTTCCAAAAGAAAAAATCAATATTGTATTAAATATAACCCAAGTTGCTGAACAGTCCACTAAAATACAACCCAGGTTGGAAAAAACTTTAAAACAGCTTAACCAGAAAATTTCATTGGGTTTTAATATTTTTAAAAAAAATATTGAGTTTAACTTTTTATTGGACCTGATCCGAATCTATAATTTAAAAAAATCAGTACGTTTGGGTTTGGCTCATCCCTGTATCGGTTATAAAAATCAATATCTCCTTCCTAAACATTATTTTCACACTGGTGGAAAAATCATTAATTTTGCCAGGAAAGCACAGGAACAATCCGTAAAGATTAACCTTGATTGCGGTTTTGTCCCCTGCATGTTTGGCAATGAAGATTTAAAACAAATTGGACTGGATACATCTTTAGGCCTTCATTGTGAACCAATACCTGACATATTACCTGACGGCAGTATTGTGCCCTGTTATTCGCTCTCTGCTGTCAGTAGAATGAAAATAAATTCAACTATGTCAGCAGATTCCCTACGAAAACAATTTATGCAACGTATACTCCAATACAGTAACTCTGGCATTTTCAAAACCTGTTCTCTATGTGATTATAGACACAAAGGTTTGTGCTCTGGTGGTTGTACAGCTCAAAAAATAATGCGTTCAAATAGCGTTGAAAAAACAACTATTAAAATAAAGTAAATTTTTATGAAATCTGAAAAAATATGGACCATTCCCTATATTGATCAGCCAATTTCTTTTTGGAAAGAATTAGATAATGAATATGGAAAGTATATTGATGAGGTGTATTTCCCACTCCCTTCAGATATAGTCTCTTCCGGAAGACCGCTGCAACCCAACCGCCACTTGAATGACTTTTTAAAAAATTGTAAATTCAAACTCTCCATTTTGGTTAATCCTATTATTTTTCTTCAGCCCCTAGAAGAAATATCAGGGCAGGTAATAGATAAACTTAAAAAATTCTCTGAGGAATATAATATTCATTCCCTGACAGTTTCAAATCTTAAGTTAGCTGAGAGCATTAAAAATAGTATTCCAGATGTAAAACTTAATGCTTCTGTGCTTATGGATATCTTCTCACCAAATCAAATCGAAATGATAAATGATGTTTTTGATGTTTTAGTGCCATCTTCTCGTATCCTACGCAATCTTCCGGCATTAAATCTTTTAAAAAAATCTTTTAAAGGTACTGTTCGGATTATTGTCAATGAAGGCTGTTTACCTAACTGTATATTTCGTGTTCAGCATTTTTATGAAATGGGGGCTAAGATCGCCTATCCAAAATCATTGTGTAAGGAAATTTTAGATAAAAAGCCATGGTTAAGACTCACCGGTAGCTGGATCCTTCCTCAACATATTTATTTATACGAGGATGTCTATGATAAATTAAAATTAAGCGGGAGAGTTACTTTACAAAATCCAGACTATTACAAAGAAGTATTGGATGCCTATATTTTCCGGAAGAAAAGATTGCCAAGTAAAATTGGTGGGGGGCCAGTTTGTGGTAAGCTGTCAATAAATATTGAAGATAAATTTTTCAAGAAAACACTTTATTGTGATAAGGAATGTACTAAATGCTCTATATGCAAAGATAAATATCAATTATTTTTAAAGAATAAAACATTTTAATATTTACATCAATATCTTATACTTTTAAAAAGAATCTGGAAAGCTTTCTCCCTCTGACTTTCTGTTCTTGACCGGCTACCTATAGAATGAGGTTTTGCCTCCTTTGGTTAAAATACTACCCGATTTCCCAGGGGCTGTGCTTCAAAGTGATCATGATAATTCATATTTATTTTGTTGGGTTTCACTAGGTTCCACCCACCCTACTGATCTGCGATAAACAAGAATAAAGTTATTTACTATTCCCTAGGGGCAAGTGTCCCTGCGAAACTAAAATAATGGAGAAATTATAATGGATTATACAGCCATCAATCTTAAGGAAAAACTTGCCAAATTTTCTGACCATTGGGCCCCTAAAATCATAGCCCAAATGAATGACTATCATTTTAAGGTTGTGAAATTTCAAGGTGATTTTGTTTGGCATAGTCATGATCATACAGATGAAGTGTTCATAACTCTTGATGGTGAAATGTCCATTGAATTCAGAGACGGGAAAGTCGAATTGAAAGCTGGAGAAATGTTTGTTGTTCCTAAAGGAGTGGAACATAAACCATTCGCTGAAAACGAATGCAAAATTTTGCTTGTTGAACCTGCAGGTACGGTTAACACTGGTGATACTGGCGGTGATTTAACAGCAAAAGAAAATATTTGGATATAAATTTCAGATAATCTCCAAGTGGAAGCAGCCCCCTAATATCCTGCCGTTCAGAAAATTCACTCTTTTTGTTTGCAAAATATTTATCTTGAATTAACATTCCTTAGGAGCAAGAATCCCTGCAGGGCAAAAAAAATGTATTACATGCCGATCATAGTAACATGGATATAAAAACTTTTCTGAGTAAAAACCAAATAAACATTATTTTCCCTTGACATTTTAAAATTAAATTATTAAAATATAACAATTAAACTTCTTTAATTGATTTGTTGTTATGAATTCTCTCAATATAATATATAACAGGGCTTGTTATTCAGAAAGAGCAATAGCCTCTGTGTAACTAAAAATGAATATTTTCTGATACATAAGTAAAAGATTAAAGGTTCATAATAAAGAATATCAGGTTGCTTAACCTAATTTCATCATTCATCGAGTAAATAAAAGTAATAGTTTAATATAAAATTTCTATTATAAAAAAATTAAGGAGATTGAAAATGAAATCATTTAATTATCTATTAGTTTTTATTACAATAACTTTTTTAATCGTT
>CAYUAG010000035.1:17738-26307 GCA_964442615.1 uncultured bacterium | reverse complement strand
GTGTGGAGAGAATTATCAATATAAAAAAGCAAAAAAAACTAATACAATTGAAGGATATGAGAGCTTTTTAGAAAAATATCCTGATGGATATCATTCTTTAGATATAAAACTACAATTATTAGATTTAAGATATCAAGAAGCCAAGAGTGTTGCCACAGAAAATATATTTAAAAATTTTCTTGAGGACTTTCCAAATAGCAAATATTCAAAAGAAATAGAAATATTATATGGCAACTATGACCTGATAGTGATCAAAGATCTCAAAGGACTTTACTATGCTATTCTTGTAGACGATATGATCAATTTTATAGAAAATAATCTGGTAGTCGATAAATCTGTTATCGCAATAGGTGGTGGAAGGAGCATTGTTAGTGAAGCATTTTTTAAGAATATGTTTATAGATTTGGTATTTGATTACACACCTGGTGAATTAGGTCAGCAATCTTTTTCTTTTGCGGATGGTTGGGGTAAGTTGCTCAGTGTTCAAGAACCATCAATAATCAAGGTAAGCGAAGTAATAGACAAGATCAAGAAACAAAAATAGTAACCTTATACCGATTATCCTGGGGCTGTTAAATTTTGACCTTCCAGGTTTTCAAAACCTGGAAGGTCTTTCAAAATACACCCCTACTCCCTCCTCTGCCGATACAAAGACCGATCCACAACCTTTAGCATCTCATCTGCATTCAGTTTATTATCAAAAAATTTATTTAACTCAATGATCTGGGATTGTGGATCTATTAAGATGTCATTGTAGAAAACATAGAGAACCTGAAAATTCTTTCTCTCCTGCAGCCAGTTCTTGATCTTTCTGAGATGCTTTTCATATCCATCCCTTATTGTTTCATCTTCATCCCCATCCTCTTTTTTCAATCTCTGCAACATTTTTTTCTGAGAGGCAAGTATTTCATCCATGTTTCTTTCCATAAAAACAACCTTGTACTTGCGGTTATCCGGAAGCTCGAACAGCAGCATGGAGACCATCTTTACCACTTTCCCCCGGCACCGGGGAAGCCAGGATGTATCTTTTTCAATCTCTTTTACCTTCTCAAATTCATAGTATCCCCTGGGATTATCTTTATCAGCTTTACGAATTTTATCAGTTACGATCTCCATTCCCCCTCTTTCCAAAATCTGCATCATCATGGAGGTACCTGAACGGGGTAATCCGGATACTATGGTTATACAATCATCTTCTTTTGATTTAAACCATTTCTTTACTATTGAAAACATTATTTCCTCAATCAAATTATTTAAACTCATCACCTAAAATAAAAGCCCGTAAACACAATGTATTATATTTCGGGCTTTTTTGTGCCCCCAAGGGGAGTCGAACCCCTGTTGCAGGAATGAAAATCCTGAGTCCTAGACCACTAGACGATGGGGACATCTTATAAAACTTGGGGTGAGTAACGGGATTCGAACCCGTGACGTCAAGAACCACAATCTTGCGCTCTAGCCAGCTGAGCTATACTCACCATTTCGGGTCATAATATATAAAATAATAGACAGGGAAGCAAGTAAAAAAATTCAATTTTTTTTTATTAAAACTTTTTTTCTTTAAATTACGTCTAAGATATAAAAAGATAAAAAGGATACGCAAGCTCATATGACAGATGTTGAACTTATTAAGAGATTTCTTGATGGTGATGTAATATCATTTAATAGGCTGGTTAAACGCTGGGAAAAACCAATGTATAATTTTATTTATAGAAATCTTTCCAATGAAGTTATTGCCAAAGATGTCTGCCAAAAAACCTTTATAAGAGTATACATGAAATTAAATAAATTAAAAGATCTAACCAAATTTTCTTCCTGGTTATATAGAATTGCCTTGAATCTATGCAGAGATGAACTAAGAAAAAATAAAAATAGACACTATGTAAGCTGCGATCATATAAATGCAGAACAAAATTATCAACCAATTCAATTAAAAACAGATGAAGATAATACTCCTGATAAGATATATGATAAAAAACAAATTGGAACTCTACTTAAACAACAATTACAAAAAATCCCCGAAGAACAGAGAGTTGTTATTATCATGAAACAGTATCAAGACTTGAAATTCAGAGAAATTGCAGATATATTAGGAAAACCTGTAAATACTGTTAAATCAAGACTGTATTATGGATTAAAAGCATTAAAGAATAATTTTAAAAAAGCTCAATTAACCAAAGAGGTGTTTTTCAATGAAATGTAAAGAAAATCCTGAAAACTTAATTTCTTTGATCTATAATGAAATTAACAGGGATGAAAAAAAACGTCTCCTAAACCATATCGAATCATGCCCATCCTGTCAAAAAATTTATAATGAACTTATGTCTACCAAAGAACTTCTAGGAACCTGGGAAGATAAGGAACCAGATATGAATCTTGTTTTTGTGGAAAAACCTGAATCATGGTGGAAGAAGATAACAGACAATTTTCAATCAATTAGTCTACCCAAAAAATTTGTCCTGGCTATTCCTGCTGTTTTTATTTGTATCTTTTTACTGCTTTCAATTTTTAATTTCCAAGCACAACACATTGATGGCAACTGGAATATTTCCTTAAGTTTATTTCCCCCAAAAAATACTCAAAATGGCAGTATCAATTCTGAGATCCAGCAAGCAATAAATAATTCCCAAGAGGAGACCATCCAGTTAATTTCTGAATTACTTGAACAAAGTCAATATCAACAAAAAGTCGAATTTACTCAAACACTCAATAGTTTTGCAGAACAACTACAATCACAACGATTAAATGATTTAAGAGTATTTTATCAGGATTTAGCAGGTTTACACCAGGTAACTGAAAATAATTTCTCCCAAACTCGTAATGTATTGAGCGACTTGGTAGAATATACATCACTGCAAATTGAAAGAAAATAAATTACAGGAGGAATTAATTAATGAAGTTTACATATAACTACTTGATCATTATTCTATTATCTTTAAATTTTCAACTTAACACATTATTAATGGCTCAGAATCAAGAAAGAGAAGATATAAACAGAGATAGCCAAACGTTGTACAAAATTATTGATAAATTACTGAATAAAGATTCTGTACCCAGACATTTCATTCCACATAATACCAAAGGAGTTTATATCCCTGAATTTGGTTTAATTTTTCATGTACAACAGAATCCTTTTGACCGGATAAGAATAAAAATACTTAATAATCGTTTAAAACAAATTGAAAAACTAAAAACATCAGTTGATACATTAAGTATGGAAGATAAAGATTCTTTTGAAAAGATAAAAGAAATGAATGAAAAAAGAATTAAAGCTGATGCCAAATCATTTTTAACTGAAACTGATGATGATTTTTATATTGTAGATACAGCCGTTACAGAAAAAAATTTTGCTGAGCGTAAAGACGAAATTATACAAAATTTGAAAAATGATATTTATCTCTTTTATAATAAATATGCCTCATCCCTAAGAAACCTAAAAGAAAACGATAAAATTGCTTTAATCATTGATCTTGATCACTGGGGAGATTCAGAATCAAATAATTTATTTCTTACTTCCCAAACAAGTTACAAAGTACTGGATAAATACCGCAAACAAGAACTTAAAGATAATGACCTTAAAAATAAAATCAGCTATAGTATCTCTACACCAAAAGGAAATATTAACTCCAATATAGAAATTATGAATGAAATCATTAATGAAAATTTAAATGTAAACCAATTCCTACACCGGCCATTATATAATAATGGATTCTATTTTAATGATTTTGGGGTAATATTCTTTTTGGAAATACCAGAATATGTTTTTGGTCGTTATAATTATAAAAACCTTTTTAGTAGATACATGCACAAAGATCGAAAACCGGTAAAAACGAAAAAAGCTGATGAAGAAGAAAACCTGGAAAATAAAGTATCAAACCTTAAAGATAATATATTCAATATTATTGCTTCTTATGGACATACCCTTCAAATTCATCCTGATGAATACATAATCATGAATATTGATCTTGGAGATAAAGTATTCGACCTATCAACTGAACAGCCATCAAGAATAACCATGAAAATCAGAAAAAAATATCTTGATGATTACTATCATGGAGATTTATCCATAAAAAATTTGCAGAAGAAATTTGTCATCAATTCATATTTTCCTTGAATAATTCAAAAATAGTCCTATATTAAAATCCAACATGAAAAAAAATGTTTGGATAGGTATTGATATAGGTGCTATAAGTATTCAACTTGTAGCGTTTGTTAAAGACCCTGAAAAAAAAAGAGTTATAAACTCTTTAAATAAAATTAATCTTTGCCAAGATTCTTCTCATCAATATAAAAACGGACTATTACTTTTTTCACCATATATACGTCATCAAGGTAATCCTGATTCTAAAACATCAGAACTTCTACATAACCTATTTAATTCCCCTGCTTATGACAATATTGCTTCTATAACCACTACTGGTTCAGGAGGTAAAAATATATCCAGAAAGTACAATCTTCATTATTTAAATGAATTCCGTGCTTCTGCCACTGGTATTGGACTACTATACCCTGAGATACATACAATATTTGAAATTGGAGGAGAAAGATCAAAATATATTTTAATTTCATCAGATAATGAAAAACAGGTTCAGATCCTTGATTATGAAATTAATGGTGAATGTGCAGCAGGTACTGGCTCTTTTTTTGATCAACAAGCGGAACGTCTGAAATATTCAATTCAGGAAGCTGCAAAGGCAGCCTCTGAATCTGGACGATCCGCATCTATTGCAGGTAGATGTTCAGTTTTTGCAAAATCGGATATGATCCATGCTCAGCAACGAGGATATTCACCTCCAGAAGTGTTAAAAGGTCTTTGCGAAGCAGTGGTTCGCAATTATAAAGGAAGAATCACTAAAGGCAAGGAAATAATTCCCAAAATTGCTTTTATTGGAGGTGTGGCTTCAAATAAAACTTTTAGCGAACTATTTCTTAAACATTTTAACTTTTCTCAAGATGAATTTTTTATTCCATCCCATCCTGCCTGGATTGGAGCTGCAGGTGCAGCTTTGAATCAAGTCAATTCAGACATTTTGGAAAGAAAAATTTTTAATCTCAAAACACCCTCAAAAAAATTGAAGAACACTTTTCCCACAACCTCTCCCCTTTCCCTTAAAAAGGTTGTACGACTTAAGGATTCACACAGTTCATATAACCTGCAAGAAAATAAAAAAATACCTGCCTATCTTGGTATTGATATCGGTTCGGTTAGCACAAATCTTGCTCTCTTAGATCAGTCCAATAATGTTATTCACAGTATCTACAGAAGTACTGAAGGCAGACCGGTAGAAATCGTAAAAGATTCACTTTTACAAATCTATAATAAAACCAAAGACTGTATCAATATCATGGGAGTAGGAACTACTGGATCCGGTCGGGAATTAATTGGATTGTTAGTAGGAGCAGATGTTATTAAGGATGAAATCACTGCTCATAAGACCGGAGCAATGCATGTGAGTACTCATCTACTTAATAATAAGGTTGATACCATATTTGAAATAGGGGGACAGGATTCAAAATATATATCCATCCAAGATGGAATTGTGGTTGATTTTGCTCTTAATGAAGCCTGTGCAGCAGGTACCGGCTCCTTTTTAGAAGAACAAGCCCATAAATTAGGGATTAATATTGTAGACGAATTTGCCCAATGTGCTCTTCATTCAAAACATCCTCTTAAATTAGGAGAACGGTGCACTGTTTTCATGGAAAAAGAATTAACACCATACCTGCAAAAAGGTATTTCAAAAGAGGATATAACAGCTGGACTTGCAATCTCAATAGTACTGAACTATCTGAATCGAGTGGTTAAAAAAAGAAAAATTGGTAATTCAATATTTTTTCAAGGAGGTACTGCATTTAATGATGCTGTTGCTGCCGCATTTGCTACTCTTTTAGATAAAGAGATTATTATTCCTCCTCATAACGGGATCATAGGAGCCATAGGTGCTGCTCTCTTATCCAGAGAATATATGCAAGATAGAAAAAAATCATTTTTCAGAAGTTGGGATTTAAATACAGTAGACTGGGAGCTTACAGAATTTACCTGTAAACACTGCTCAAATAGATGTAAAATTCAAAAATTTTATGTTGATGGAGAGACCTGTTATTGGGGGGATAAATGCTCAAACCGTTACAGAAAGCAAACAAAATCTGAAAAAAAAGCAGAGATCAAGGATATATTTTCAACTCACAGTAATCGTATCTTCTCCTTAATAGAAGATAATTCCAACCATTCCCGGATTGAAATCGGAATCCCACGAGCTCTTAGTTTTTATGACCGTTTCCCCTTTTGGAAGCAGTATTTCTCCTATCTTGGATTCAAAGTTGTGCTCTCTTCTCCCAGCAGACAAAACCTGATTGATATAGGCTGCGAATCTGTAGTTGCAGAACCCTGCTTTCCGGTTCAAGTAGCCCATGGACATCTTATTGATCTTCTCCAAAAAAAAGTGGATTATATCTTTTTACCAAATATTGTAACTGAAGAAGATCAATCCAACAGTATTAACTCCTTTATCTGTCCCTGGACCCAAACATTACCACTGGTTGCTCTTCATACTCCTGCTTTATCCGGAATAAAAGAAAAATTACTCTATCCAAATGTTCAGTTCAGAAAAGGATTATCATTTATTCAAAATACCTTGTTGAAATCAGTTTCAGCCCTTGGTGTCAGTAGGAAAAAAAATAAAATGGCACTTAAGACTGCTGATAACGTACAAAATGCTTTTAAGGAAAAAAGACTGCTCTATGGGAAAAATATTTTAAACTCAGTTATTAAGAATAAAATTCCTGCTGTAGTTATTCTTGGCAGACCATACAACCTCTATGATCCTGGTTTAAATTTAAACATTCCTGCTAAATTGCGTGATATTTATGGCATAAATACAATACCCATGGATTATCTTCCTCTTGACAAAATCGATATCTCTTCTATTAATAATCATATGTTCTGGCATTATGGAAGAAAAATTATTCAGGCGGCAAAATTCACCCGAAACTATTCTAATCTTCACATCATCTATTTAAGTAATTTCAAATGCGGTCCTGATTCATATATCCGTCATTACATTGAAGATGCATCTGGAGAACCCTTCCTTTTCCTGCAGCTTGACAGCCATGCCAACGATGCCGGCATACTAACCAGGATAGAAGCATTTCTTGAAAGTAAAAATTTAGTATAAACAGAATATCTTTATAAACTATAATTTAAAATATGAATGAAAATAGTAAAAACTCTCATCCTTTAAGTGGTAGAAAAATGTTCATTCCACGAATGAGTACTGAAGGAGTTTCCTGTATGGCAGCAGCATTTCGTTCCATTGGTGTGGATGCAGCAATCTCTCCAGAATCAGATCACCGTACACTTTTACTTTCTGCTAAATTTACCACAGGAGAAGAGTGTCTCCCCCAGCGGATAGTATTAGGGAATTTCTTAAAAATTATTACTGATGAAAATTTCAATCCGACTAAAAATGCTTTTCTCTTGCCCACTTCATCCGGTCCCTGTCGATTTGGACAATATGCACCACTTCTAAAAAAAATATTAAAAGAGCTAAATTTTCAGGATACAGTAGTTTATTCACCCACAAGCAGTAATGGGTATGGATCCATTGCTGAGAATACTATCTCTTTTTTACTGACAGCCTGGAGAGCAGTGATTGTTTCAGATATGCTGAGAAAAATAAAATTGATGTTCAGACCTTACGAAAAAAATCCTGGATCAACTGAAAAATTACATTCCCAGGCTTTATCTCAAATATGCAGCATTTTTGAAAATGGATCCCATACTTCCTTGCAACAATTGAGACTTCTCATTGATTCTCTCATTGATATACGTGATAGATATCTTAAACTCCCGCTGAAAGAGCCTCTTCACTCACGGCCCCTGATTGGTATTATTGGAGAAATATTTTTACGATTCAATAGTTATGGCAACCAGGATATTTTAAAAAAGATTGAATCCATGGGAGCAGAAGCTTGGATTGCTAATATTGCTGAATGGGTATGGTATACAAATATTGAGGAAAAACGAAAACTTAGAGAAGCAGGTAAAAAAATAAGTTTCTCTATGCTTAAAGCTAAATTACGTCACTCTATTCAATATCTAGATGAAAAAAAATTAAATAAACCATTTAAAAAAATCTTTTCCAAACGTCCAGAAGCAAAGATTGAGACAATCTTAAATTACAGTATGCCATATCTCCCTTTCAATAAAGCTCATGGTGAAATGACTCTGAACGCAGGAAAAGCTGTTGATTTCTATACATCTGGATGTGATGGTATCATTGATATCAGCCCTTTTACTTGCATGAATGGGATAGTATCAGAAGTAATCTATCCCAGACTAAGTAGAGATCATAATAATATAACAATTAAAATATTTTATTTTGATGGTGTTCCAATTGACCTGGAACTTGATTTAGAAATATTTATGGAACAGGTAAGAAGTTATAAAAAAAAATAATAAAAAAAAATTATACCGGGGCCAGTGACTTCACTTTATCAAAAAACTTTTCTCTATAATAAGGTTTAGTAAAGATAGCTGAAACTTTATACTTACTAGCTTTATTAATAA
>CAYUAG010000035.1:16078-17728 GCA_964442615.1 uncultured bacterium | reverse complement strand
CTAACAAAGAGAATCCATCACCAACAGGTAATCCAAGATCCATCACAATAAGGTCAAAGTTATTGTTAACTAATTCTTTATTTCCTTCATAAGCATCAATTGCTACATTAACTTCATATCCAATCATGTTTAAACTAAGCTGCAGCATTTCTGCGAAATCTTCTTCATCTTCAACAATAAGTATTTTTTTATCTGCCATAAAATACACTCCCTTTATTAACAAATTTTTAATAAATTCATTATATTTATATTATCTTCTTCCAATTTATTAATTAATTTTTCAAACCTCGAAGCTTCTTCAGGAAAACTCAGATATTTAAAATCAAATTTAATTCTTTGTTTTAATCTTTTTTGATGTAAGTAATTGTTAATACTATTTCTCAATATATTCATAACTTTTTTTACTTCATTTTCATTATAAAATGAATGTATGATAAATATTTCATGTGAATTGTTATAAATAAAATCATCTTCACATTGTAATCGATACCATAAAAAATTTTTATAATCTTTTAGTAAAAAATTAATTTTATTTTTTGATATTTTTTTTGAAATTTGTTCAATATCAGATATAGATATAACTATAAATATAAATTGAAAATTTTTTGATAAAGAATCATTTATCCGATCAGAAAATACTTCTCTTAGCAAAAGATTAGGTGAAAATTTTGGTAAAAAAAATGAAAATTTTGTTCCTCTGTTTAATTTACTATCAACCTCTATACTTCCCTCATGCAAATCAATTATACTCTTTACAATAGAAAGCCCTAATCCTGAACCTTTCATGGAAGGATCACATTTATGACCGAACTGTTCAAATTTGTCAAACAGTTTAGGAATATGTTCTTTTCTAATCCCTTTCCCTGAATCAGCCACAAAACATTCAATTTTTTCTTTATTTTGAATTAAACGAATCTCAATAACTCCGTTTTGAGTAAATTTTACAGCATTTCCCACTAAATTGTAAAAAACTTGGATTATCTTATCTTTATCAACGTAAGCAAAAACATCTTCGGAAGGTACCTTCCATTTCAAATGTAAATTCTTTTCTTTCACTTTTAATTTAAAATCAAAAACTACCTGATTTATTATATCGATTACATTAACTAAATTGCGCTTGATTTCCATTTTTCCTGATTCAATTTTTGAAATATCTAATATATTATTGATCATATTAATTAAACGTTCTACTGATCTATTCATTACTTCAAATAAATGTTTCTGATCCTTGTTTATTGATCCTGCAACACCAACTAATAGAAGATAAATTCCTTCTTTTATAACTGCGATAGGAAGACGTAATTCATGAGAAACCATATTAACAAAATCTGTCTTCAAACTATTAAGTTTCTCTAATTCTTTATTCTTTCTAGCTAATTCTTTATATAAAAGTTTAACACCTTGATTTGTTTTCTTCAATCCCCATGTTTGTATTTCTAACTCTTTTTTTGTCTTATTTAATTTTTCTCTCAGGCTTTGAATCTCATCCATAAATATTTCCTTTGTTGTTTGTAAGTAAATAAACTACAATTTTAAACACAATCAACAACAAATAATAAATGAAAATATTAATTTAATAGTTCATGTAATCAATTGCTTTACTATTTCAACCAACTCATTAAAATCTAAGGTCTTTACTGTGTAATCGTC
>CAYUAG010000035.1:0-16068 GCA_964442615.1 uncultured bacterium | reverse complement strand
GATCTCGCGCGTGGCGTGTATCCCGTTCATCACCGGCATTTTCAAATCCATCAATACCAGTTAATTGGGTATCAATAATTGCAATATGGGGCTTGCTTTTCTTGGCTTCATCAATTCCTTGTTCACCAGAACCTGCCATAATAATCTCACAATCAACTTTCAGTTCAGAAAGGGCTTCCTCAATTAATTCCCTATCACCTTTATTATCATCAATTATCAAGATTGTTTTCTTCATTTGAACTCCCTTTATTTCCCATTAGGTAATACCACTATACTCATCCAAAAATTTTCAATCGATTTTACAACCTGCAGGAATTGTTCAAAGTCAAGAGGTTTTGTAATGTAACAGTTTGCATGTAGATTATAAGTTTTCAAAACATCTTCTTCAGCTTTTGAAGTAGTCAAGATGACAATAGGTATTCGCTTCAGATTATCATCAACCTTTATCTCTTCCAATACTTCCCTACCATCTTTTTTTGGTAAGTTTAGATCAAGAATGATCAATTCTGGACGTGGGGCATCGGAATACTTTCCCTTTTTATACAGAAATTCTATAGCTTCTTCACCATCTTCTACAACATAAAGACTATTATTCATTTTACTTTCTTCAAATGCATCTCTGGTTAAATCTACATCACCAGGATTATCTTCAATCAGTAATATATCAACAGATCTTACCATATTTTTTGAATCCATTTTATTCTCCTGTATTTATTTTTATAGATTTATTATTTTTTTATACTTTTATACCTTATTTCTTATATCCACTTCCATTATTAGTATAGTGAAATAAAAAATTTACTCTCATTATTCACTTTTCATATTTTCTTTCAGAATTGTAAAATAGAAGGTTGTACCTTTTCCCAATTCTGATTCAAACCAGATATCACCTCCATGTCGGTTAATTATCCGTTTACAAATCGCTAGTCCTAAACCTGTTCCTGAACCTTCATTCCTTTTTTGCAGTCTCTGAAAAATTATAAAAACTTTATCCTTATACTTTGAATCAATTCCAATACCATTATCTTTAACAGAAAATATCCACATCTTTTTATTGCTTTTTGCTGATACATGAATCTTAGGATATGCTTCCCCCCCATATTTAATGGAATTACTAATAAGATTTAAAAATAATCGTTCTAACTGAGTAGCATCTGCTTTCACAAAAGGGAGCGTATCATTGTTTATTGTGGTATTTGTTTCTCGCATTAAAACTTCAAGATTAGAAATTGCTTTTTTTAGGGCAGTATTACTGTCCACTTTTTTAAATAATTTACCCTGAGTGGTAACCCGTGAATAAACTAATAGATCATTTATAAGGTTTTGCATACGTTTTGCCCCATCAACCGCATAATTAATATATTTATCTGCCTTCTCATCAATTTGATTTATATATCGTCTTTTAAGAAGCTGGGTATAACTGGACACCATACGAAGTGGTTCCTGTAGATCATGGGAAGCAACATAGGCAAATTGTTCCAAATCTTGATTAGAACGTTTAAGATTAATATTACTATTTTTTAATTCTAATTCCACTCTATTTCGGGCAATAAGTTCTTTTTCTAATTCCTCAGTACGCTTTTCAAGATGACTACGGTACATCATCATTTTTTTTTCAGCATTCTTCCGTTCGGTAATGTCAGATGATATTAAAAGAATATTATTCTCATCACTTATTGATTTCGTTGGAATAAACAGGTTATGAAAATATCGATTCTTAATTCTATCCTCATTTTTTTGCATTTTACAAGTTTCTATTGCTTTTTGTATAATATTTGTCCTTTTAAGGGCAACATTTTTTGGTAAAAAAGTAGACATTTTTTCACCATCAGCATCATTTCCAGAAACACCAATATTTTTAGCTATTGCTTTGTTCATCTTTATTATAGTTCCTTCTGCAGTAAGGAGTGCGATTGAATCGGGTAAGGTATTAAACAGCATTTCAATTGTTTTTAACTGATATTCAGTTGAGGTCAACAATTTATACTTACGTATAGTTAATCCTATAACTATTGCCATAATTGTAGTTAAAGTTGTAGATAAAGGAATTATATTAATATTAAATAAAGTTGGTATAAGCTCTGTAAGAATCCCTCCAACCAAGGGTATAGAAATTGCAATAATTAATAGCAAAGCTTGTTTCTTTTCATTCTCTGATTTTGATATTAAATAAAATTTAATTGCGAAGAATAATCCTGTAATAACACATCCTATAATTAAAAGAGTTGGAAAGATATAAAAACTACCAGGAGCTGAAAAATACCCCCAATAATGTAAAACAGGTGGCATTTCTACTAAATTTGTTGTCTGATCAAGTAAACCAAAAATAAAGGCAGAGATATATAAGAATAGAAGAATATATTTTTTACTTCTTGAAAGTTTTATATTTGTATACACTATAAAGAAATGCAAGACAAAAACAGCAGTAAAAGTAGAACCCCAGGTATCAAATCCTGACCAAAATGATGCAAAATAAATATTTCCAGCAGAAAACATAAAAAAATGTACAAAACTCCAAAAAGCAAGACAGAGAGTTATCAGGAAAAATAAACGATTTTTATTTTTCTTAGGATCAATATTAATAATAAAAAATCCAAGTAGTAGATTAGCCACGAAACTAAATAATGGAAATAACGAATAATAATTCATTTCGGATCATTATCCTTAATATATTAAATATAAATCTTAACTGTAAGTTTGACATAATAACTTACATTAAAATATCCATATATACTTTTTAGTATATAATTTTATAAGGGCAATCTTCTTGCCAATAACAAAAAATATTTAAATTTTATTATAAGTATTTAAAAAATTAATTACTTAAAAAAAAGATGAAAAAAAAAATATCGAAAAATTTCATGGAAAATAGGTAATTCTTACCCTAATATAGATAATTATTTCTACATTATGATTATCATTACTACTCTAAAAACAAATTATACTGGAACCAGTGATTTTATCTTACTTAAAAATTTTCGGGGATCATGCGGCTTGGGAAAAACTGCTGATACTTTATTTTTACGGGCTTTATTAATCAACTCTTCATCAATCACTTGTCCGGTTACAATAACAACCGGAATGTGAGACTTATCAGGTATTTTCTTAATTTTTTCTAATAAGGAAAATCCATCACCTACAGGTAATGAAAGGTCCGTAATAATAAGATCAAAGTCCTTATTAACTAACTGTTTATTTCCTTCGTAAGCATCAAGCGCTATCTCAACTTCATATCCAATCATATTTAATCGAAGTTGCAGTATCTCAGCAAAATCTTTCTCGTCTTCAATAATTAATATTTTTTTATTATTCATAACTCTCTCCACCTTTTTATTATCTTTTATTAAAGTAGAATTAAATTCTTCATTTCATTACTTGTTCAATATTTTCTGAGATAACTGTCTCCATTAATTCTTCTTTCTTCTTTAAGGGAATTGTAAAGCAAAAGGTTGTTCCTTTACCTTGTTCTGACTCAACCCATATCTTCCCTCTATGAGCCTCTACTAATCCTTTAGTAATGGAAAGTCCCAAACCAAAACCAGGTTTTTTATTGAATTCTGGATTCTCTGATCTCTGAAATTTTAAAAATATTTTATTTAACTCATTCCCAGGTATACCTTTTCCATTATCTTTCACATAACATCTAACTTCATCATTTGCTTTTTTTATTTTCACTATAATCTTACCTTCATTTCCTATATAATTTACACTATTCTTTAACAAATTTACAAATACCTGAATTATCTTATCTCTATCAGCATAAACATTTATTCTGGAACTGGGAATATACAATCCGAAAGTGATATTTTCCTTTTCACAATTAAGTTCGAATTGTTCCAGAACCTCCATACAGAGGTCACAAATATTAAAATTGCTTTTATGGAGAGTAATTTTATGTTTCTCAATTTTAGCAATATCAAGAATATCAGTAACAAACCTGTTCAAACGATCTGTGTTGTTCAAACTATTTTTCAATAACTTTTTTTGAGTATCATTTAATTCACCTATTTTACTATCAAAACATAACAATATACCCTCTTTAATTACTGCCAAAGGATTTTTTACTTCATGTGCTACAAATGATAAATAATCATTTTTAAATTTATTGTCTTTTTTGAGCTTTACATTTACTTTTCTTAGAAGTTTCTGTAATTGCTTGTTTCTATTTATATGAGACTGGATAAAAATACTGAATAAAATCAAAATCATAACAGAAAAAAAACGGTTCCAGAAATCCTTGTATTCCGGAAAAAATATTTGATTTATTAAGCTTCCTTTGGAAAAAAATAAAGCATCATTTATAGATTCAATTAACCAATAAAAAACCGATAATAGTATACCTGTAATAACCACTCCAGGATTTTTCAATTTATAAAATATACTCTTTCTCTTTATAGCAGCAATATCTTGACGTCGCGATTCTGCATAAAAACTAAATATTAAAATAATACAAAGCATTAAAAATCTGAACCAGAATGTTAAAATATCAGGGGATATCAGACTCTCTAAAAAACCTTCTTTTGAATAGAGAAAAACATCCCGGAATGATTCAATCACCCAGTAGAAACTCCCGAAAATTACTCCTAACCAGATAATATTAACTCCTGCTAACATCTTTTTTATTTTCTTTTTTAAAACATCCATTTTTCTCACCTACATTTTATGTACACTATATTTTCCCAATTCAGAAAGAAAAAAAGCAATAAATATACCAGATTTTTTTTATAATAAATTTTTTAGCTTAATTTATTGTTTATCATTAGTTTAAATAAGAAAGGAATCCTGTTTTAAAATTTATTTATCAGTAAAATTTAAAAAAAAATTCCTTGTACCTGATATTTTTTATCTGGTGGTGACATTTCATTGAATATTGGATTTTGGAGAAGAGTTTCTAAACTCGCCTCCAACTATTCCCCTCTCTTCGAAAAGAGAGGAGGATTTTTTCTCTCCCCTTGAGGGAAGACCCTCGGCAACTGCCGAGAGCTTGTCATAGACCTGATCCGGGAAAGAGGAGTGTCTTTTTCTGCCACCCCTACCCCCTATATCAGACGGGATTAACAGGATTTACAGGATTTTTTGTTTTATTTATCCTGTTTATCCTGTTTAAAAATTCTTTTCCCCAGGAGTCGGAGCCCCTGCGGAGCATTAAATTAATAAGCCCATGATAGCCCTGGGGCTGTGCCCCAGGGTAAAGCCTTAGCCCCTTTTTTCTCTTTTCTAAAGAGAAGGAGTTTGGGGATGAGTTTAACTTACTCTTGATTAAAATCCTAAAATTAGCTATCTTGAACAGGTTATCCAAAAAATATTTAACTTTTTAAGGAGTTGTTTATGAAGATTGCCAGAAGATTTATTTTCGTTATTTTACTATTCATTATTGTTTCAAATGCTGTGTCTGATGAAGGTATGTGGATGCCCCATCAGATGAAGATACTTGATCTGGAAGACCAGGGTCTGCTCATGGATCCTTCCGATCTTTACAAAGAAGACGGAACCGGATTAATGAGCGCCATAGTGTACTTAGGCGGCGGTACTGGTGAATTTGTCAGTAAGGAAGGACTGATCCTCACCAACCACCATGTGGCCTTTGGTGCCCTGCAGCGGGCTTCTGACCAAAAGCATGACTATATCCAGAACGGATTTATGACTGATTCCAGGGAAAAGGAAATTCCTGCCCAGGGATACATTGCAGATGTTCTTTTAGGGTACCAAGACATTACCGAAGAAATTCAGGCTGTAGAAAAACCTGGCATGAGCTATCGGGAAAGATACGATGCGGTTGATAAAATCCAAAAAGAAATAATTCAGAAAGCAGAAGAACAGGGGCCAGACCTCAGATGCAGAATTGCCAGCATGTACAGCGGCAATAAGTATTATCTTTTTACCTTTAAAAGACTTAAGGATATCCGCCTGGTATATGCTCCTCCCCGGGATCTGGGAAACTTCGGGGGAGATATCGACAACTGGATGTGGCCCCGGCATACCTGTGATTTTTCCTTTCTCCGCGCCTATGTATCAGAAGAAAATGTGGGGACTGACTACAGCCCAGACAATGTCCCCTATCAACCTAAATCCATCATCAAGATTTCCCTGAATGGAGTTGCACCGGATGATTTTACTTTTGTTATGGGGTATCCGGGACGCACCTACCGTAATTATACCCTTTCCGAACTTCTTGCGGATATAGAACGCATGAAAGAGAGCATAGAAACCAGAAAAGAACTGATACAATTTTTCGAAGATGCCGGCAAAGACAATAAAGAAGTACAGATTAAATATGCCGGAAAAATTAAAGGATTAAATAACGGATTAAAAAATTACCAGGGAAAATTAGAGGGATTTAACAAAATCAATCTGAAGGAGAAAAAGAAAGCCTGGGAGAATGACTTCAAGCAGCGGATCCAGCAAAAACCGGAACGTGAGAAAGGTTACGGGGGATGTCTGGAAAAAATAGATGAATTTATGGAAAGCTACACTGCCTTCAATCTTAAAAATCAATATATCAGTCAGTTAATAAGCGGCTATTACGGATCAGCTGTATTGTCCCAGGCCTATCTTATAATCCGTACAGTAAAGGAAAGAGAAAAACCTGATATGGAAAGGGAATCCGCCTATCAGGAAAGAAACCTGGACCGGCTGAAACAGCGCATTACCCTGGCAGAAAGAGGATATGATCTGCACACGGACAGGGCCTTTTTCAAGAACCGGCTGAAACAGTTTCTGGATCTTTCTCAGGAACTGATTCCTACAGCGCTTAAAGATCTCATAGAGCAAAATTCAGAACAGGCAATTGATGAGTTTGTGGATAACCTCTTTGAGAATACCCGTCTGGCTGATCCGGAACAGAGACTGAAAATGATAGACATGAATCCAGAAGAGCTGAATAAAATAAACGACCCTTTTATTAAGCTGGCCATGGAATTTGAAGAAGAATTAAGTGATATGCGGGAAAAAGGCAAGGCAAAAGGAAAAGAGCAGCAAGAATTGAAAAAAGTATATGTACAGGCGCTTCTGGAGAAAGCCGAGGGCAAAATGGCCCCGGATGCCAATAGTACTATTCGATTTACCTGCGGAACTGTAACAGGATACTCACCCCAGGATGCTATCTACTACAAGCCTCTGACCAGCTTGACCGGTGTAATAGAAAAAGACACCGGAAAGTTTCCCTTTCATGTACCGGAAAAGCTAAAGACCTTGTATAAAAATAAAGATTTCGGTCAGTACATTGATAAAAATCTTAATGACATTCCAGCCTGTTTTCTCAATACCACCAATGTTACCGGAGGCAACTCAGGCTCCCCTACTCTGAATGCCAGAGGAGAGCAGGTGGGTATCATATTTGATATGACTTATGAGAGTGTTATCGGAGATTACTACATCATTCCTGAACTGCAGAGAACCATCATTGTGGATATCAGGTACGTATTGTTTATTACAGAAAAATTTTCAAGTGCGGATTTTATTATTGAGGAGTTGGGATTGTAGATTTTTTGAGCTTACTTTATAAATATAAAACCTCCCCTAAATTGAGGAATTCTTGGGGAGGTTTTTGTTTTTGGGATTTTTTGTCATTCTAGAATTTTGTCCTGGAATGGATTATAATGGAGAGTGAAATCCTTCCTTCTTTTATGCTAACACCCACTAAAAATCCTCTCCTTCAGCATTGATATGCCTCAGGACAGGCTCTCAAGAGCTTGCCCCGAACTTTTTCCTGGGGAAGACTTACGTTACGCCACTTCTCTCCCCTTAAGGCTTGTCCCGAGCTTGTCGAGGGAGGAGATGTCCGCCTTTGGCGGACAGAGGGGTGTTTTTTCTACACGGTCCGGAGTCCCTGCGGAGCGAAAAGTCTGATGAGATTATACTATCCGCTCTGCAATTGTAACAAGTCAAGTAATCAAACCGTATACCAAAGGAATTTTATTTAAAAAGACAGTATATTAATGACCTTTTATTCAAAACATATAGGTTATGCATTATCTTTCTTTGTATTAGCCTGGATATTGATTTTTTTTCCTTCTTTAATCAATGGATCAGAGCTTAAAGATATAAATATCATTATCCAACAATGGGCAGAGCGGGAAGGATTACCTCATTCCTCAATTTTCACTATAATCCAGGGGCAGGAGGGATATTTCTGGCTGGGCACTCAGGCAGGTCTGGTGCGCTTTGACGGAGTAAATATGACTGTATTTGACCGGTGGAACACACCAGAGCTGAAAAATGACTGTATTCTTTCCCTGCACCAGGACCGGACCGGGGTGTTGTGGATCGGTACAGACGGAGGGGGACTCTATAAAAGGAAAAATGGTAGATTCATACGGGATTCTCGAAACACCTATTTTCAAGACCATCATATCCGGGCTTTGACATCAGATGTAAATAATCGGCTCTGGATAGGAACAGAATATGGTCTCTACCGGTTTGATGCTCATGAAGTAGAAATCTTTACTGTAGAACAGGGGCTTTTGGATAATATCATTACCAGCCTGGCAGCTGACAGTCTGGGAGGGGTATGGGTCTCAACTCTGCAGGGCGGACTTGCTCAGTTTGCTGATGGTCTCATTCAGGTATTTGATGAGGACGATGGCTTGGAGAATCCCTCAGTACTTTCAGTGATTACCCGGAAGAATAATCAAATCTATGCCGGAACTCTGAATGGAGTATACAGTCTTTCTCCGTTAAAATCTCAGTTTAAACCAGTTTTTGGTACATCTTATACTCCAATCACTGCCCTGGCTGTCTCTGGACAGCAAACATTATGGATGGGAACCAGAAACGACGGATTATTATTCCGGAGGAATCAAAGTCTTTTAAAAATTGAAAACGACGTACTGTCTAACGCATACATCCATACCTTACTTATTTATCCTCCCGGACAAATATGGATAGGTACAAAAAATGCTGGTCTTCTCCGATGCTGTCAAAGAACCATCTCTGTTCTTAAGAGTAGAGGACTGCCAGATAAATCTGTAACCTGCCTTTTACAAACTTCTGACAGTAAGGTATGGTTTGGTACTGATAATGGTCTTTACTGCACGAAAAAACCAGATAAAAATTTTACTATACATTCAGCAACTGTAAAAATTCAGGAGACTGTCCGCACCCTGCATGCTGACAGCAGAAACAACCTGTGGGTGGGTACAGATCAGACTTTGTACCACCTGTCTCTTTTTAGGGGGGATTATCATATCATAGACACTATTCCCTCTCCAGCAGCAATTTCAATTATACAAAGTGACTCTTCTGGAAATGTGTGGATGGGAACTGAAAAAGGTTTATACCAGATTAAAGATTTTAAACCTATCATACTCCAATCAGTCTCCTCTCTGGCTGATCATTCCATCCGGGACCTGATTATGGACAGCAGCGGTCCTCTGTTTGTTGCTACCAGACAATGCGTATGGCAACGCTCGCATAAAGGATACAGCCCCCTGGATCAAGCTACTCCTCTTGCAGATTTGAATGTATTATGTTTGTATCAGGATGAGACCGGCATTATATGGGCTGGAACAGCTGGCGGCGGACTTAAAGCCCATTATGGGGAAGGCTGGAAAACCCTTTCCACCCAAAATGGACTGCCGGACAACTTCATATACACTATCACACCAGATAAGGAGGGAGAACTATGGATGAGTACAAACAAGGGAATTTTCAGGATTCCGGGAGACTCTCTCCGGACTTTCCTTCAGGGAAAAACTGCCTGGCTGCCTCTTACCCTTTATGATGAAAATCAGGGTATGACTGATCAGCAATGTACAACTGCTGGTTATCCCGCAGTATTTATCACAGAATCAGGTGCCCGCTGGTATTCTACTCCCAGCGGAATTGCTGTATTTCCCGCAAACCTCCATAGTCTTCCGCTTGTCCCACCAAAAGTAAGGATTGAAAATATTCTGGTTGACGGAGACACTCTATTTCCGGAAGAATCAGTTAAATTATTCACACCTCCCCGGCGTATGGTAATCCATTTTACCGGATTTGATTTTCAGGCTCCGGAAAAACTCCGCTTCCGCTATCAGATGACAGGTATAGATTCAGTGTATCGGGCTGTATATCCCGGAGAACCCAGACAAGCTATATACCTAGATCCCGAACCAGATAACTATTGTTTTACAGTACAGGCCATTTCTAATCAACGAATCAGAAGTCCGGAAAAAGCAGTTCTTGGTATCACCATACTTCCTCCATTTTATCGGAGACCATTTTTTATCAGTGTAATAGGATTAGTTTTGTTGCTGATTGCAGTTGAAATGCTTGCAGTAAGACGTTTAAAAACACTGCGGAAACAACGAAATAAATATAAAACCACTCATCTGGATTCAAAACAAGCTGCAACAGTAATGACTCGTCTCCGGGAAGCCATGGAAAAGGACCGAATTTACCTGAATCCGGATCTGACCCTGACAGAATTATCAAAAAAACTAGGAATACACTCCAACTATCTCTCCCGTCTCATCAATGAAAAATTTAAAATAAGCTACAGTGACTATGTTAACCGGTACCGCATACAGGAAGCTCAAAAACTATTGTCTGATCCTTCCAAAAAAAATAAAACTGTGCTTGAAATCCTCTACGAGGTGGGATTTTATTCCAAATCGGTTTTCAACACTGCTTTTAAAAAATTTACCGGTGAAACGCCGTCCAGCTTTCGGAAAAAACATCTTTCTTCTTGATACCCCTTGGTTCGGAATGATAATATCCTACCTGCAAAAGGTTCTATATGACCATTTCAGACGACATAGATCCCTTCATTTTGTATATTAACTGTAAGAAAAAAATCTGATAATTAATCCAAAACTAAGGAGGTATTTTATGCGCACCATTAAATTTTTCCTGGTAATTTTTCTGATCCTTTCATTGTCTGCAGCTTATGCTGGTCGGCAGCAGAAGATGGAAAAAACCTTCCAGGGAATCAAATCCATACAAATCAAAACAGTTTCCGGTGACTGCACTATTATAACCGGCAAAGGCAAGGAAGTAAAATTGGTGGTGGAATATAATGTTTATCCGGAAAATGCCATGACACCTGAATTTCGTCAAAGTGGCTCAATCCTGCGCTTAAAAGAACGTTGGAATGGCGGACCCAGCAGAGGCAATGTAATATGGAAACTTACTGTACCCTCGGAAACAGAAGTGGAATTTAGTAGTGCTTCCGGTGACTTGTCAGTTTCCGGTCTTTTCGGAGATGTGGAATCTAACACTGCTTCAGGTGATGTTGAATTATCCCGGATGCAAGGTTCAATGGATATTGAAACAGCCAGCGGTAACATAACCATTTATGATTCCAAAGGAGAGCTAGATTTTTCCGCTGCCAGTGGAGATATAGAAGCAGATGATATCACCGGTGAAATGGAACTGAGTGTTGCTTCCGGTGATATTGATATATCAGACTGTAAGGGAATATTTGATGTGAGTACTGCCAGCGGTGATATTGACGCAGACGGAATTACCATGACCGCTATGGCTGAATTCTCCACTGCTTCTGGTGATGTGGATGTACAAGTAGCTGTAACTCCGGAATATGATCTGGAAATATCTACTGCTTCAGGCCGATCTATGCTGGATTTAAACGGCAATGCAGTGAAAGGCACTGTACAAATGACTGCCAGAAAAGATCGGGGCCGCATTGTTTCTGATTTCAGTTTCCAGGACGAGGAGGAGTTTGAAAGATATGGGAAACCTTATATCCGAAAGACTTTCACCAAAGACGGCAAAACACCCTTTATTCGTATCAGTACAGCTTCGGGCACAGCAACCCTGAAAAAATAATGTATAAACAGAAAGGATTAAAATATGCGAAAAGCTTTCTTAAAAAAATTAATCATTCTGGGGCTAATTCTGGGGTGTTCCCTCCCTGGTCTGTCCCAGACCGAAAAAACCATAGAAAAAACCTTTGGTCCAAAAAATAAAATTCGTCTGAAGTTAGTGCTGGGAGAATGTTCCATACAAAAAAGTTCTGATAACCGAATTCATGTAAATCTTATATACTGGTATGAAGACGACATTTTTGAACCTATATTTCGGGAACAGGGCACCCGTTTATACCTGGAAGAAGATTTTCATTCTAATCGAGAAACCGGAGACGGTTATTCCCGCTGGACTCTGTATGTCCCCGATGATACTGAGATTGAATTTAAGTCTGCCACCGGTGACTTACAAGTGAAAGACATCAAAACAGAACTGGAAGGGAAATCAGGAACAGGTAATATGGAACTGCTAGAGGTCACAGGAGAATTTGAAGTAAAATCCGGAACTGGTTTCATTACTGTGCAGAATTCTAAGGGTGAATTCGAGCTGAGCTCCGGTACCGGAAACATTCGTATTCAAGATACCCAAGCCCGCTTTGATGTTGCCAGTGGAACCGGGGATGTTAAGGCCCAGAATATTCTTATAGATATGGATGCCAGCTTCAGATCTGGTACAGGGGATGCCGAAATTAAAGAGATTCAAGGGACCGGATACGATTTATCCATTAAATCCGGCACCGGAGCTGCAGAACTGGATCTGAACGGTAAATCCCTAGAAGGCACAGTGGAGATGCAGTGCCAAGAACGTTCAGGAAAAATAGTGTCCGATTTTCCTTTTGATGTGGAAGAAACGTTTACCAGGGATAATGAAGTGTATCTGCGAAAAATTATAAATCGGACCAGCAGCGACAATCGCATAGAAATTCATACTGGTACAGGTAAAGCTGTATTGAAAAAATAAATCCAAACCGCAGGCGGAATGAGCAAACTCCAAGATTCCGCCTGCGAACGGCTCTTCCAGCAATGAAAAAAAATCTATATTTATTGTTTTATTTTTATTGCTTTCTCTATTAATCTTTAGTCAAGTAGAGCCTGTACAGATTAAAAAAAAGTAAATGAGAGTAGAAAATCTTAAGACATTATGTTACTTACCTTTTATTTTAATTTTAATTGTGTTTTGATTTCTGAAATAAAATAGTCTACCATCCCTTGGAGATACTTTTCCCCTCTTACCGCATCCGCTTTTGAAGGATCGCCCAGAATACCGTTTTGAGTCAGAGCCGTCATCCCCTTCTCTATAATCAGCTCCACCTCTTTCTGTCCTGTGGGGCCTATATATCCAGGTTCAAATCGTTCCTTTTTAACATGTTGGGGATGGATAACCATCATCATGGAGGTTTCTGACTCACCGGCATGGGCGCCAGCTTCTTCTCTGGTCAAACCAGCTTCCTCTGCAATTTTATTGACAGGTTCGATAAAATCGAACAGGTCCGTAATACCAACAATTCGTAAATCCGCATATTTTTTCTGCAAAGCTTCAATGGCTTTCTGAACCGTTGAGAAATTACCACCGTGAGTGGGAATCAGGATAATGGTTTTGAAACCATGCCGCTGAAGGCTGTCAACGTAATCCATCAGCACTGCCTTTAATGTCGAAGATTGAAGGGATATGGAACCTGCAAATGCCAAGTGATGCTCTGAACAACCAACACGGACTGTGGGGGCCATGAGGGTATTGCCCAATCTTTCCGCAACCCGAAAAACCATTTCATCAGCCAGCGCGGCATCAGTCTTAATGGGCAGGTGAGGGCCATGCTGCTCGGTGGATCCGATGCCAAAGACAACGGTTGTGTATCCTTTTTTAATAGCAGCTTGAATATCCGGCCAGTTCATGTCTTCCATGTGAATAGTGTTCATTGATCCTCCTAAGGTAAAACATTAATAATTTTGCATCCCACCGGATCAAGCCCGGGACAGTCCTTAAATCATGCCCTCAACCTGATTGAGGGGCAGGTGCTACCTGAATTTTGTTTTAGTGTAACACATTGTCAAGGTTACTCGTCGCCCAGAGATCTCTAATCACCAAGGGATTTTTGCTCTTTAACGAACCAGAATATAAAACCAGCACCCACGAAAAAATAAATACTCCCAAATATCCTGCAACTCACCTGGCAGGTAAATAGTTCCGTTCCAAATAGCTCCATAGCAAAACCCATAGGATTTTCAGGAATTAAGTGAATCACACCCAATGCAACCAAGCTGAAACCTAATACAATTTTCCATTTTTTCCATAAAACAATCCCAACCCAAATGGCTGTTACTCCCAGTATCAGTGGAATCAGATAAGGTGTTAGTTCTGACATCACTTCAGTGCATTTGTATGGCAAACCCTGTTTCGTGGCTAACCTGCTGTTTAAATACGCAAGATAGGGTCCATATGTGGCCTCTGTGATTAACCATGCACCTGGTATCAAGAGTACAAATGACAGGATGGTTTTGAAAATTTCTTTATAGGATTTTATATTTGCCATTGAGCCCACTCTCCTTTTTATGGTTTAATATTTGTAAGCGCTGTCTTAATAAATTACTTTCCTATGATACTGAATTATAACTATTTTTTCAAGTCATCTCTTGAAAAATACGGTTTATTTGACATCGGGTGTCCTTACCACTATTAAGCAAACCCATATCTGGATTTCTGCTTGCTACAAGCCCCCCAATCAAGTTGAGGGCATGCTTTAAGCTGTACTTACTTCATTCAATACTAACCCGAATTTTGTTTTAGTGTAACATATTATCAAGGCCACCCGTCCGGTCAGTAAAAATTTAGTTGGAGAACTCGAAGCCTTAAATCTATCAATTCTCTTCAAACTTGATTACTCGCAGTTGCAATAAAATTAGCTTTTTTATCACAATTAAATTTATGCCCTGTTGGTGGTTGTATTCTATTCTTCAAACATATTAACATTAAATGTCTTATCCCCCAAGAAATTTTCTACAAAGTAAAGTTCCATATATTTAATTATATATGGATAATTACCTCCCCAGAAATGAGCTGCTTTAGGTATTATAAACATATCAAACCTTTTATTTGACATCATAAGGTCATAGGCAAGACGATATGTTAATTATGGAGGTACGTGTAAATCCATATCTCCCTGAATAAGTAAAAGCCTACCTTTTAGATTGTTTACAATTTTGTTGTTTGATTCAAAAGCCGAACTAAAATTTACTTTTTTTGTACTATCTTTGGTTTCTATAACATTCGAGTATCTTTCACCCCAATGGTGATAATAAAGAGCTGGATCCTGAGGGCCACATTTAGCCACTGCGACTTTGTATTCGTAATCATTATTATCAAAACTAAAAATGATAGAATTCAGTGTAGTACTAACTTTAATACCTGATAAATCTAACTTTTCCCAGCTAAGGATTGTATCAAGATTGGTTTCCAATAACGCACACAGTTTTTGTCTGTTGAAAAGCTCAACTTCACTCTTTTTTTGTGGGTCTATAAGGAAATAATTGTATTGTACACATTCTCTTTTACATGTTTGTATGTAAATAATTCTGTATCATTTACCAATGATGAAACAGCCCAAATATTTTGGGTTCTCTTAAACTGCTTTTGCACTGTCCAATTATTTGCTAACTGAAAGTTCGCTTTTGTAACTACTTCCTGGCAAAATGATTGAAATGTGAATGATGGCAGTAAAATTATCCCCAATATTATTTTTTTCATTTGTTTCCAAATAGTATTACCACAACTATAATATAAAATCATTGTTCTTTTCACTCCATTTTAGTAAAGTAAACACAATGATATTTATATCTACTATACACATAACAGTAACCTATCAATTGATAAAAACACTACGGCCAGAAATTTTTGGAAACAGGAATCCTTCTTCGGATTAAAAAATAACAGGCGACAAGCACACGTTTTTGTTTAACTGCATTGGCGGGTTATAATACATTAATAAATAAAATGATATATCTGCTTTAACCGTCATTTAATTTATTCTAATACGCTTATTATTTATATTTCTATCACTTTCTATTTCATAAAACGAATACTTGAAAATCAAACCATACTCAATTATTAAACTTTTATATCTTCCTAAATATTACTATTTCTCACTCCTACTATAGCACTCAAGCCACTCCAGAATGGCGTTAATACTGCCGGTGGCCAGGGCAATGCTCTTATCCGCCGCGCCGTAATACAAGTGAATCGTGTCGCCATTGGAGGCGATGGTGTAGCCGCATGGAAAGACGACGTTGTCGACATCCCCGCGCTGCTCGTAAGGTTCTTCCGGGCCAA
>CAYUAG010000034.1:30156-34062 GCA_964442615.1 uncultured bacterium | reverse complement strand
GTTGCTGCAAAAAGAATCCTTATCGGACGATTGCGTAAAGTAGACATTGCAAAAGTAGATGCTGCCGGTGAAATTATTTACGGATTTAATATTGTAGGTTGGGGATTGCCTGCGGATATTAATCTGCTGGCTGAAAAATTGAGGTGGTTGAGGGGACAGTGTTACAATGTTGCTTCCATAATAGAAGTTATAAAGAATAAAGTGCGTCTTGCAAAAATTAGTATCGATGGCCGGACCATAGCTGGGGATTATGGATTTATTTTGGGATGTAATACCATCCACACCGGAAATGCCATGAAAATGGCACCCCTGGCTCAAATAGACGACGGCTTAATCGATCTATTGATTGTCCGCAAGGCGGGAAGATTGAAATTATTATCATTGTTTACAAAAATATTCAAGGGCGGCCATGTAGGGGATCCGGTGGTGGCGTATCATCAGGCCAAAGAATTTTCCATTGTTCCTCTGGAGGATCATATTCTGAATATCGATGGAGAAATGGTCGGCAACACTCCCATTCATGTCAAGATGATGCCCAAGGCAATCGAAGTCCTGGTGTGATGGATTGTCTCAAAAGTCCTTACATTTTCCCTGTCATTCCGGGCTTTGATCCATAATCTCCTTAAAAACAATGACTTAATAAAATTATATATTTATAATTATCATTTAAATACAGACTTTTAAAGACAGCCTTTCACGGAATTTATAGAGAACAGGTCCAACCTTAACCCTGTGACGATTTTCCCAATTGAATATTTAAACATGATTCTCCTACACCTGTTTAGGAACCAGGGGGTTAATAAAAGAATGAATCCACCTTAACCACATACGCAGTTTAGAAATGTTAAAACAAAAAGGTGGAGTACATCCTTCCTAATCCATAGAGACATGGTTATATTGATTTTCCTGAACATCGCTGTTACGGTTCAATGCCTAATTATTTATTTGATGATCATTCAGTCATGGAAGTTGATAGTTTTTTTTGTTGACAGATAAGAAGAGACAGAGTTACTTGGAAATATGCGGGGCTGTATCAAGAGTCCAATTATTGGTCATTCCGGGTACCCGATCAAGTTGAGTACATGCTTGATCCGGGAGTATGTGCCACACGAATAATGGGATTGTATTTGGGCTGCCTGACGTGGTTCAAAGATTCCGGATATTAAGTAAAATTCAGCTTGGCAAATGTCATTTATTAAGAGCCTTAGGTAAGAAAGTCACCATTGACGAGATTTTTGGAAAATATTAAGGTAAGATTGAACTCGTTTAACAATATGTGAATTTTTCATTTTCAACAGGGATTGATATGTATTAAAATAATTTTCCTTCCTTTACTTCTTTATGACCAATAGAATAATTGTGGCCACACAATTACTATATTTTTCCTATAAAGTAAAATGACTATTTCATTCTCATTAATTTCTGCAGATATACCTGGTTCAAGCTTTATGCTTTGTTAAGGTTGAATTTTTTTGTAACATTTTTATAGTAGTAAACGTAAAAGTAGATGATAAAAGGCGATAGTAGAGAAGGCGCCTTTTTTATATGTTACAAATAAAGGAGTAATAGTATGGCTTTTTTAAAGAAGAAAAGAACAGCCATTATTTTTTCAGTAGTTGTTCTCTTAATCATAATTGTTGTTATTATTTCTGCAAATAAGGGTAACAGCCAGGGGCTGACTGTTCAGACTGAAATTGCTGTAAAACAATCAATTATTGAGATGGTGACTGCCACAGGGAAGATTGAACCCAAGACACAGGTGAAAATCAGTGCTGATGTAGCCGCTAAAATTATACATTTAGGTGTAAAAGAGGGCGATTGGGTTGAAAAAGGTGATCTGCTTGTTCGTTTAGATCAGGAAAGATTAACTGCCGCGCTTGAACAGACAGAGGCTAATCTGCGTTCATTTAAGGCCAATGCCAATCTGGCAAAAGAGAGTTACTTAAAAGCCCAGAAAGATTATACCAGGTCAAAAGAGCTATTTAATAAAGACCTTGAATCTCAGGCCTTGTATGACCAGGCCTGCTCAAATGTTAAAATTGAAGAGGCCCGTTATCAATCTGCCAGGGAACAGGTTAATCAAGCCTCCGCTTCGGTTCGAAGAGCAAAAGATGATCTTTCAAAAACGACTATTTATGCTCCCATGTCTGGTACGGTGAGTACACTTAATAAAGAAGTTGGTGAAATCGCATTGGGATCTCAATTTCAGGAAGATGTAATTATGATCATTTCTGATTTATCAGTAATGGAAGCGCAGGTGAACGTGGATGAAAATGATATTGTAAAAATAAGTCTCAATGACAGTGCAACAATTGAGATCGATGCACTCCCGGATATAGTCTTCTATGGTATTGTGAGTGAGATTGCCAGCAGCGCAAACATCAGTGGTGAGGGTACAACTGAACAAAAAACTGAATTTGAAGTAAAGATTGCCATTGTTGATGCTGTTAAAGAATTACGACCCGGTATGACAGCCAGTGCTGATATAATAACTGAAACGAGAGACAATGCGCTTTGCATTCCCATACGATGCGTAACAGTCCGTACACTCGAACAGTTGAAAAACAAATCAGCGGAAACGGACTCAACAGCACAGCCACATTATACAGCTGATAAAGAAGGATTCATCCCCATTGTATTTGTCGTAGAGAATAGCTCGACAAAGGCAGTACAGGTTGAAACCGGAATTCAGAGTGACACTCATATTGAGATTATTAAGGGTATTTCCGAAGGGGAGGAAATTGTAACTGGTAGTTATCGAGTTATCAGCCAAACTCTTGACAATTCAACTGTTGTTGTAGTGAAAAATACTGATGAGAAAGATAATCAATCAAAATAGGTTTTATTATGCGGTCATTATTATATAGTTTAGTAGAATCAGCTGCTATTGTTTGGGGAGTATTAAAGGCAAATAAGATGCGGGCAATCCTTACGACAATGGGTGTTGTTATTGGAATAATGGCTGTTGCTACTACCATGACAGTATCCAATGGATTGGGTAACAGATTTAAAGAAGATATTTCAGCAGTTGGTTCTGATGTGCTGTATGTTTCCCGAATACCGTGGATCATTACTGGAGATTTTTTTCAATATCGTAATCGGCCTCAAATTACTTTTGAACAAAGTGAAAACCTTGCTCGGCAATTGAAAAGTGCGATTGGAATAAATCCTTCAACTGGAACCAGGAGGAATGTAAAATATAGATCGAATGTAATTGAGCATATTAGTATTATTGGGACAACCGAAAAGCAAATGTTAGTATCCAACTCTGTTCCGGACTATGGTCGCTTTTTTTCAGGAATTGATGTTCATTATAAAAAATTTGTCTGTGTTATAGGTTCAGAAATTAAAGATCACCTATTTCCAGATGTCGATGCCCTGCAAAAAGAAATTAAAATTGGCCGTTATACGTTTTATGTTATTGGAGTGATGGAAAAGGAGGGAGGAGGCACTTTTGGAGGGCCTAATTATGATAGACGAATATATATACCAATAACAAGTTTTATTAAAGCCTACGGCAGTCGAAACCGACAATTTACTATAGCCGTTAAAGCGCCAAACCAGGGCGAATTGGAAAATTTTCGATATGCATTAATTGGCGAAATGAGGCAAATCCGTAAATTAAGTCCTGCTGATGAGGATGATTTTACAATTAATTCCATGAATTCTTTACTAGATGCTTATAATAGTGTTATGGGCGTTATTGTCATCATAGGTTTTATTATTACCAGCTTTTCTTTGTTTGTCGGTAGTATCGGTTTGATGAATATTATGTTTGTTTCGGTTACTGAGAGGACGCGTGAAATTGGAATCCGTATGGCTATCGGAGCCAAGCGAAAAATAATTCTTTTTGAATTTTTACTTGAATCCTCCTGTATTAGTATTATGGGCGGATTGTTTGGATTA
>CAYUAG010000034.1:0-30056 GCA_964442615.1 uncultured bacterium | reverse complement strand
AAAATGGCAATCTCAGCAATAACTGACCATAAACTTAAATCATTTTTAACCATGATTGGTATAATTGCAGGAATTTCCTCAATCATCGCGGTTATGACGGGGATTTCAGTAGTCCAAACAGCAATTGAAAAAGAGATAAGTGTGCTTGGAACCAGAACATTTCAGGTGCAGAAATTTGCTGCGGGCGGACCTATCAGTGAAGAAGAAAGACGGAAAATTGATGCGCGCCGGCCCACAACCACTGACCATGCTGATGCCATTCGAGAGCGGGTGAAGATTGTTGACCTGGTGGGCTCGGAATTATGGAGTTACAATCATGTTGCAAAATATCGTGATATTGAAACAAATGCTAATCTGGTAATATGCGGAGGCACTCCGGAATATACAACAAATAATACACATTACATTGAGCTAGGACGGAACCTAAGTCAAGAAGATGTGAAGGTTGGTAGAAAGGTTGTTGTTATTGGACACGATATCGCAAATGAGTTGTTTCCATGGATAGATCCCATCCAGAGAACCATTAAAATTGATGGAAGAAAATTTAATGTCATAGGTGTGATGGAAGATAAAAGTTCTTCCTTTGGGGGGCGATACAATCAATATATGATTATTCCCATAACTCGATTTAAAAGAATATATGGACCTAGATTGCCGAATGGAGATGAGCGATCTGTGAATATTACAGTGAGAGCAAAAACTTCAGCCCTGTTACAACAAGCCATCGATGAAACCAGAGCGGTGATGCGGCAGGAGCGTGATTTAAAGCCAAACCAAGAAGACGATTTCACGATTTTTACTAGTAATAGCATTATAAAAACCTTTAATCAGACTACTGCGGGAGTCAAGGCAGGTTCATTTGTTATTGGTATAGTGGCTCTTATTGTAGCAGGTATTGGGATTATGAATATTATGCTGGTCTCGGTTACAGATCGTATCAAAGAGATTGGTATTCGTAAAGCATTAGGTGCAAAACGGCGATTTATTTTAATGCAATTTCTTTTGGAAGCGGTTATTCTTTGTAATATCGGGGGAGTTATTGGAGTATTAGTGGGATTTGGCCTGGGGAATATTGTGAGTATGGTGACTCCGTTCGAAGCCAATGTGCCATTGGAATGGGCTATAGTAGGCATACTCTTTTGTACAGCAGTGGGTGTTGGTTTTGGTTACTGGCCGGCACACCGGGCTTCTAAGTTAGATCCTGTTGTTTCTTTGCGACATGAATAAAAATCTTCTGTACATTTCTAGCTTAAGAGAGACTCATTGGAAAGGGTAAAAGATGCAGCTTCAACGAAACAAAATGTTGATAGTGTTAAACAATCCTGTATTTCGTGTTGCCAGTACTTGGCTATGGTTGGTTATTGGCTCAGTGTTATTAGTGTTATCTATATTAACAATTAGTGGCGTAAATATATCAATTTATGAAGTAGTGATAAATTTTCCAGAAACAACAAAGAAGGTTGGGGAAATAATTAATCGTTATTATTTTGGAACATGTATTGAATTTGTAGCAGTAGGTCTACTGCCTTTATTATTTACCTTAATCTGCAAAGATAAAATAAAAATATATGGTATTTGTTGGAATGGATTTGTAAAATCATTATTATTTTCTATGTTGATTGCGATGTTATGTTATATTGGACCTTTGTTGACAGGTGATAATCCATTCCAATTTAACCCTCCAAATCTCCACCTAAGCTTTCCTTTGAATTTCTTATTTGTTATGACGGTAATAATTATTTACGGCCCTTTAGAAATGTTCTACGTTATCTGGCTTATTACTAACACCAACAAAATATTTAAAGCTAAGAAAAGAATATTCTCCTGGGGTCTCATTATTACTTCGGTTATGTACGGAGTAGCTAATCTGTTCTTTAGTCATAATATTATTCTTGCCTTGGTACACATTTCAGTTTTCTTTATGTTTGGATTAATATATAAATTCACAAAGAATTCTATTGGTCCAATGATTGGTTGGACTTTAGCGAATGGGCATATATTGTTCATAGCAAGCTTACTGTGGTCTTAATAATATTTTTTAATCACTAGAAGTGTTATTGTTGAATATATTGGAAACCATTGAGTATAATTTAATACTCAATATAATTTGAAAACTGCCTAACCAGGTAATCAACTAATTTAGATTAACTCAAAAGGTAATTACTCGATCAACCTGGGATTCTTTACCCCACGTTGGAACAAAAAAAGAAGCTATGCCCCTGGTTCTACTCTGTAAGGTGAAGTCGAAAAAAAGTTATGAATCTTCTTCATGGGATTTGTGTGCTTGAAAATGAAACTTTTTTATAAATGTTCTTCACCTCACTGATAAAGAGTCGAAGATGAAGAACACCTTCGGCAGCAAGATATCTTTAATTTTTTATTGATATATCCTCCCTACTTCTCAAAATTGTTTAAAAAGTATTTTGCTTAGTCAATACTCTCAAACACATATATGGGGTGTCCCGGGTGGGGCATAAATAAAACTAAACATGTGTGGTTCGACACCCAATCAATTGGAGTGCACGCTTGATCTGGGTGCAATGCCGCACAGTTTTTGAATGAGTTCAGGTCATCAGTTGAAGTACTGACAGGTCTTCATGGAATTTGAGGACTGGGCCTTGATGTCTGATCAATGTGAACGACCAAAGAAGAGCTGACCAATGCATTAGGCATCTACAAAATGAACTGCACAAGTGCGTTCCATTTGGAGGGTCGAGGCGGACATTATACGTATAAATAGTCATAGTACAATTAAAAAATTTAAAATTATTGAACAAAAAAAGGAGATTAAAGAATGTTGAAACAATCAATGAAAGCTGGAACTGTTGTTACCATTTTATTTTTTCTATTTGTATCTGCCTGTTTCGGGCAAGGTTTTTCCAATGACAATCAAGGAGCTAGAGCAATTGGTCAGGCCAATGCTTTTACAGCCAGAGCCTCAGATCCTTCAGCAATTTGGTATAATCCCGCTGGTGTTACTCAATTAACAGGGTTTCATATTTATATTGGCGGGAGCGGATTGAATCATAATCCGGAATATTACAGCGAGTTTTATCAGGATACATATCATTCGGATAACCATTTAGTAATATCTCCGCATATATATCTATCCTATCAATTATCTGATAATATATGGACAGGATTGGGTTTTAGCACACCCATCAATTACCTGTAGGATTGGGGGGATAATCCTGAGCAACATGCAGTTCGCGCAGGTGATGAATTTAGGGTACACTCATATGTCATATCTCCATGTTTATCATTCAAATTTCACGAAAACATCTCAGTAGGATTGGGTATACATTATCTAATGTCAAATATTACATTAGTGAAGTGGGATCGAATTGAAATTGAAAATCTTGCCCGACAGGAACTGGGGATAACAGTAACAGATTACTATTTACGTTCTGATTACAAGGTGTCCAGTAATGGAGTCGCACTATTCGGAGGAATTCAGGCGCGGATATCTGAGAAATTATTGTTTGGGTTTGTCTATCAGGGCGGCCAGGATACTGAATTTACCGGTACCCAGGATTTCAAACATAAAGACACAGAATATACAAACCTTGATCCACTGGTTAAAGCCGCCTTTCCAGATGCAGATGTGGTTATGAATGGCAGAACCACGGTTCATCAATTTATTTTTGGATTGGCAGTTATTTTCAGCAACAGATTTGAATGTGAAGTGAATTATAATCACAAATTATGGTCCCAACTGGAAAGCTGGAAATATTCTCTGAATAAACCAATTCTGCAGGAGGATCTGAGTTATTCTGATGAAGGTGAAGTCCCCTGGAATTGGGTCAATTCCGGAAGTTTTCGATTTGGTGGTGAATATCATTTCTCCCCATCACTGGATGCAAGAGCTGGTCTCTCAATTAATTCATCACCAGTCCCTGATGAGTGGTTGATGACCCCTGTTCCTGATAGTAAACATTGGGATATTCATGTGGGGGCAGGTTATAAAATCAATAAATGGAAGATAGACATAGGATATGTTCATAAGTTCTATAAAAAGAGGGTTAATCTGGATTGGTATGGGATGAGGTTAGCGAAGGGTCAGGGTAGTTTGTTTGCCATCTCTTTGGGAATAGGGATCTGATGGTATTTATGATCATTAGTCTGAGTTTCAATAAAATAATCCTGACGCTTTTTTAAATCAAATCGCTTACAATCGTATCCATTAACTTATACTGCAGCAGCTCAAATTGATCATCAATAAGCTCGCATACCTGTTGGTGCCTTTTCCTGATCCTGAACCTGGTCCTGCACCTCTTATGTTTTTTTATCTTTATCAGCAGATCTGGAAAGCTCATATAATCATCCCATTAATAAATCTATCAGGTTTTTGAAATCTGGGAGGTTTGGTGAGTATTTATTAGGAATTAATTGATTCCCCGCTCCGCAGGGGCTTGATCTGCCCCTGGTTCTCCACCCCAAGTCGGATTAAAAAAAAGGAATTTGTCTCTAATTGAAACAGTAAGATGTAATGAAAATATGTATAACGCAGTTTAGCCCTCGGGCTAAACCCTCTTCTTTCTACGGGATTGTCTAAAAAGAAGGAAACAACTATGGAATCCACAGAGTAGTAAATGAGGACACAGAGGAAATAATTTTGTTTTATTTACTCTGTTATCTCTTTGTATTTCTCAGTGCACTCTGCGATTGCATTGTTTTTGGCTTTTTGGTCGGCTCCGGGGTGTATACCTGATATATAAACATACAAATGCGGTAAAGAGATTCAAGCAGGTTTTTAAATTATTTTTCTTGAAATTCAGTTTATCTCTTGTTATCTTTATTTATATTATTATTGTTAAAATAGTGAAAATTTGGTATGGCATATACAGTAGGTAACTGGGTTGAGCTGACTTCTAATGAGTTTAAGATCTTAAAAGAAACCGAAAGGAGAGTATTATGAGTTTATTCAAAACAGTACAAAAAAATTATTTCAAAATAATTTTTGTTTTGTTATCTGGGTTTTTAATGGCTCTTTCTGCAGCAATTGCCGGAGATAATGAGAATGTAGAACTGATCGGCCGCTGGGGATATGGTCCATGTAATGCTTCGGATGTAATCGGAGACACAGCTTATTTTGGTAATGGAGCATATCTGGAAATTGTTGATTTCTCAGATCCTGCTAATCCGGTAAACATCAGTAAAATTTTATTAGCAGGACCCATCCAGGATGTCACTGTATCCGGTAATTATGTCTTTGTTGCAGCTTATTCTAAAGGTCTTAGGATTGTTGATATCACTGATCCTGAATCTCCCACAGAAGTTGGTTTTATGGATACAGCAGATCGGTGCTTTGGTGTTACTGTTTCCGGCAGCTATGCGTATGTAGCGGACGCATATAACGGATTACGAATTATTGATGTTACTGATCCAACTTCTCCAGAGGAAACCGGCTATTTAAATACTGATGGTTTTTCACGGGATGTTGCTGTTTCCAATAGTTACGCTTATCTGGCAGATGGAAGTGAAGGGCTGCGGGTAATTGATATTTCCGATCCTGCTTCACCAGCAGAAGTAGGGTATCTTGACACTGAAGGTTCTGCTCAGGGTGTCTTTTTAGCAGGCAGTTATACTTACTTGGCAGATTATGATGAGGGTTTGCGGGTGATTGATGTTTCCGATCCTGAATCTCCTGCAGAAGTTGGATTCTATGATACTGGCAATAGTACATATGACGTTACTGTATCCGGTAATTATGCTTATGTGGCAGATGCATGGAGCGGTCTCCATATGATTGAGGTTACAAATCCTGCTTCTCCTGCAAAGGTCAGCTCTCTTAATACTGATGGATATGAAGTAGCTGTCAATGTATCAGAAAATTATTGTTATCTGGCAAAAGAATATGGTGGTCTGGGAGTGATAGATATTTCTGATCCTGACTCTCCGCAAGAAGTCGGTTCTTATGATACCCACGATAAAGCAAATGATTTAGTCATAGCAGGTAGCTATGCCTATGTGGCTGATGGTTATGCCGGACTTCGGATAATTGATATTTCCAATCCGGCCTCACCAGAGGAAGTCGGTTTTTTTGATACTCCTGGTACTACCCAGAAAATTGTCTTGGAGGGTGATTACGCATACCTGGCTGATTTAAGAAGTGGCCTTCGGATTATTGATATCACTGATCCGGAATCTCCTGCAGAGATAGGTTCTTTTGATACTGGCAGCTTTGCCTATGGCATCGATGTATCCGGTAATTATGCTTATGTGGCTGATGGAAATGATGGTCTCAGGGTGATTGATATTTCTGATCTCGAATCACCATCCGAGACCGGTTTTTTTGATACCGGGAATGATGCCCGTGATGTTGCCGTATCAGGTAATTATGCCTATGTGGCTGATGGCACTGGTGGTCTTCGGGTGATAGATGTTACAGATCCCAGCTCTCCTTCTGAAGTCGCCTTTTTTGATCCTGAAAACTCAGTTGAAGCGGTTACTCTATCCGGTAATTTTGCTTATCTGGCAAATGGCGGAGACGGTTTGTGGGTAATTGACATCACAGATCCCACCTCTCCTACAGACACCGGTTATTTATTTACCAGTGGTTATGCTTATGATGTTGCTGTATCCGGAAATTATGCTTATCTGGCCTCCAATTTTTCAGGTCTTAAAGTAATCGACATCTCTGATCCTACCATTCCTGTGGAAGTTGGTTCATATGGAAGCGGAGGTACTGCGAGCGGTGTTGCTGTATCCGGCAGTTATGCATATCTAGCAGATTATGATAACGGTTTCTATATATTGAAAAATACTCTCATAACTTCAGTCAGAGAAGAATCACTGGTTCCATCCCGATATGTTCTCTATCAAAACTATCCCAATCCTTTTAATCCGGAAACAAACGTACAATTTACCTTACCTGAAGGATCTCATATACAGTTGGAAGTTTACAATCTTCTTGGTTCCAGAATAAAAATTCTTCTGGATAAAAAGGTTAAAGCCGGCACCCATACAGTTCTTTGGGACAGCAGGGATGACAACGGAATCCAAGTCACTAGTGGGATTTACTTCTATCGAATACGGACAGAAAAATTTTCAGACACTAAAAAATTGATTATTTTAAAATAAATGAACAGGTGAAATAAAAATTAACTGGAAATTATTTCTCTATTAGATTAATAAAAGGAGAATGATTATGAAGCGTTTTTTTTCTTTTCTTGTTTTTGTTGTGATAGTAATCGTAGCCTGTCAGACAACAATTGCTCAGTTAACCTTTGAGTCCTCGGAATACCAGGCTCGCCGACACAAGTTTATGGAAAAAATTGAGGACGGATGTGCGGTACTGCTCGGAGCACAGGAACCAACCGCCTGCTCCCCGTTTTATCAGACAAATGATTTTCTCTATCTAAGTGGAGTGGAAATGCCAAATTGTATTTTAATTGTGGATGGAACGAATAGGGAAAGCCATCTTTTTTTTACCATTTCGGAAAAAGAAGCACGTAATTACGGTATTCCTCTGAACTTGGTGCGTAATCCCACCCAGGTTACCGGGATAGAGAATGTTCATCCTCTGCAAGAGTTTGAAGAAGTACTGCAATCTCTGGTACAAGAAGATCAAGTAATTTATACCCCTTTTAAACCAGAAGAAGGTATGCGGGAATGCAGTTTGGAGAAACTGCGGGCTATTAAGAATAACAGAGAGGTTTTTTTCTGGGACGATCGTAAAACTAAAGAAGAAGCTTTTATTGATTACCTAAAAAAACTTTTTCCTGAAAATGATGTACAGGATTGTTCAAAAGCAATCTGGAGTCTCCGTATTATCAAAACACCGGCTGAGATCGCTCTTCTTCGAAAAGCAGGAAAGATTGCGGTTAAGGCACACCGGGAAATGATTAAATCTACCCGAGTAGGAATGAAAGAATGTGAGCTAGCTGCCCTGTTCCGATATTTTTTGAAAAAAGAAAATGCTCAGGAACTGGCATATGAAACCATTGTGTGCAGCGGGCCGAATCACCCCTATCTTCATTATTACAAACATGACCGCATTTTAAAGGATGGTGATTTTCTGGTCATAGACGCTGGTCCGGATTATCATTATTACGATATTGATATAACCGTTTCCTATCCGGCAAATGGAAAATTTAATCCCCGACAGAAAGAAATTTATACTATTTCCAAAACTATGCATGAAGCCTGTATGCAGGTCTACAGACCAGGACTATCCCGGGAGCAGGCCAGAAAAGAAGTACATACTATCTTGAAGAAAAAAGGAATAAACTTAGATGACCCTATGTTCGAACAGCGGGGTATGAAATATGTGTTTGGTCATTATGTAGGAAAGGCTGTGCACGATGTGGGTGTTATGCCTGACACTCTGAGGGCAGGGATGGTGATTGCAAATGAACCTTTTGCTGTTTTTCCTGAGGAAAATTTAGGTGTACGGGTGGAAGATACCATTCTCATTACAGAAACAGGATGTGAAAACCTGACACCAGGACTTCCTCGAACTGTGGAGGAAATTGAAACACTGATGCAAGTACCTGGTGTGGTGCAGGTTTTAAAAAAGGCAAATTTATACTAAATCAATCAAGGTATAATCTAATGTTTCGGAAACCGTTTCACTAATTTCCGAAACGATCGAAATACAATGGAACCACAGAAGGTACACAGAGAAAAACACAGAGATTACAGAGTTACTATAAACAATATTTTATCCACTGTGACCTCATTTTTCATTCGATGAACTTTGTGGTTATTTTTAGATTATCTGCAGAGATAAGCGTCAGTCAGCGCTCCCTGCAGTAATTCTAAGCTCTTTGATGTATTACATTAACTTTTTTCATAATTTTTTTAAAAAAATACTTGACTTTTGAAACCTTACTGTATATATTGCGTATATACAGTATGTACAATAAAAATTAGAGGATATTGATATGTTATTTAATATAACAGATTTATCATCCCTTCCGCTTTATGAACAGTTATGCAATCAGCTTTCTGATAAGATTGTAAATGGTGAGCTTAAAAAGGGAGCCAGACTTCTACCAGTTAGAACTCTGGCACGAAAAGAACATGTAAATGTATCAACCGTACAGCGGGCTTATGAAAAGCTTGCTCGAGATGGTCTTATTTACCTCCAGGGAAATGATACTTATCAGGTTGCACATATTAAAAAGAAAAGAAGTAGTCGAGTAACAACCCGATATGAAATAAGTGCTGATTCAGTAACCAGACAAAGATTACAGCAGGAATTGGAAATGGCGCGTAAAATTCAGGCTGAACTTTTGCCCAAATCTCTTCCAAACAAGCTCGGTTTTACAATTGATGGATATACAGAACCTTCCTATGAAATAGGGGGAGATTTTTATAATATAATTCCTCTGAGAAATGATAGTTGGGGAGTTATTATTGGGGATGCCTGTGGAAAAGGACTTCCGGCTGCTTTGCTGGCAGCCCAGACCCAAGCAGTAGTTGCCAGTGAGATGCGGCATAAGCAGAATCTCAAAGAGATTATGCACAATGTAAATGAATATATTTTTTCCTCAACCCCAGCAGATAAATTTATTACCATGGTTACCGCAATCTTTGATAGAAAAAAACATTTATTTTCATATTGTATTGCCGGACATGAGCCCCCTCTAATTATAAGAGAAAAGGGAAGTATAGAAAAAATTAACAGCGGTGGTCCTGGTCTGGGAATGATAAAGAAGGTAGAGTATCAAATTGATTCTATCACATTAAATAACCGGGATTTAATTTTTATGTTTACAGATGGAGTCACAGAGATCAGAAACGGAAAAAGAAATGAGTATGGTATGGCCAGACTTGTACAGGTTCTAAAACAAAACCGGGGAAGAGAACCCCGTAAAGTTATTGAAAGAGTATTGTTCGATCTCAAAAAATTCAGCGGGAAATATGCTGCTGAGGATGATAGGACGATCTTGATAATGAAAATTAAAAGAGAAAATTAGTTTTTAGTCAATAACTTAATAATGGAAACATATGCTTTTAAACCTAACAGATTTATCTGATGAGCCCTTACAGAGTCAGATTGTAAGACAGATTCGGGCTTATATACTTGTCGGAGACTTAAGGGCAGGTGATGGCTTGCCTTCCATTCGAGGTCTGGCCAGAGAACAGAAAGTGAGTGTGATCACAGTTCAGCGAGCGTATGAGACCTTAATGCTGGAGGGAGTAATTCATTCCCGCAGAGGCAAGGGATTTTTTATATCCATGCTGCCGGATCAAGAAAAAGGCAGAATAGCAAAAGATAATTTGTATAAGAATATTAAACGGGCAGTACAGACAGCTGTAACTGAAGGTTTAAAAGCTGAAGCTATACATACAATTATTGATGAAATACTCAACAATGGTGTAGATAAATAAAATAATTTATTGAGGAGAAAAACATGGTAAAGGCATTTGAGTTCAAGAATGTGGTGAAAACTTACAAGGATTTTCAACTAGGACCTCTGAATTTGTCTCTTGAACCAGGTATAGTTTTAGGATATATCGGACCCAATGGATCCGGTAAAACTACGACTATGCACTGTCTAACCGGTATAGTAAGGGCAGACAAAGGAAAAATGAAGGTTTTTGGAAAACAGAACAGTCTCCACAAGCCTGAATGGAAGCTGGATATAGGATATGTGGGTGATATCCATGTATTCTACGAACGCTGGACAGGAGAGAAAAATCTGAAGTTTCTGTCCCAGTTCTATCCCAACTGGTCGGATCAGCGGGCTCAGGAGCTGGCAAAACGGTTTCATCTTCCCTTGAATAAAAGGGCTAAGGATCTCTCCAGTGGTAACCGGGTCAAACTTTCTTTGGTAGGAGTTCTGGCACATTCACCCCGGCTTTTGATCCTGGATGAACCTACGGTGGGGCTGGATCCAGTGGTCAGAACTGAGGTGTTAGATGTTCTTTTTGAGATTTTAGAGAGCGGAGAGCGGGCTATATTCTATTCCACTCATATTCTTTCCGACATAAGCCGGCTTGCTGATGAACTGGCGTTCTTGAATGATGGTCAGGTTTTTCAGAGAACAGCCAAAGATGACCTGCTAGATCAGTGGAGAAAGATTTCTTTCCGATTATCCAGGGACATTGAGATTAAAGCCTCAGTCAGTAAAATTCGGGAAGGGAATGAGTTTCAGGTTATCAGTTATGATTTTAAAGAAACATTGGAACAACTCAGGGAAATTGGTGTAGAAAATATTCAGGAAAACCGTATGACCATTGATGAGATTGCTGTGCAGATTTTAAAAAATAACTGGAATAAATAATTAAAAGGTTTAGATCCAATGTCGAAAATCTTAAAAAATCAGATACACTATTATAAGTATTACTATATTTCTGCCTGGGGATTTACTCTGTTGTTGGCAGCTGTTCTGCTGTTCACCGGAGTTGAGTCAGCTTATTTAATTACTATGGGCGGTTCCACCATAATAATCATTTTTTATTCAATATTGATTGGTGTGAATTCAGATAAAGAAAAACAGTCCAGCATGCTGGTTCTTTTACCGCGTAAGATCAGTGAGATCAGTAGAGTTCAGATCTTGCAGGTTTTGATGTTATTTACCGGTGTGATGATACTATGGTTTTTTACCTATTTTGCTCAAAACCAGACAAGTTTACAGGAAGCAAGTATCCAGATATTCTCATTTTGCTCCTACCTGATAAACTGGATATTTTTTTTCTGGATTCTGGGAGATCTCACTCAGGTGGGCAGATGGTATCTTAAGATAATTTTCCTATTTCTGGTAATTTTATACATCCTTTCTGTCATAATAATCGGATCCTATTTTGGAATTAGTTTTTTTGACTGGTTAAATTTCAGTGATGAAGAACCGGAAACAATACCTGAACTTTTAAGTAATGTGATTTTATCTATTATATTTATAATTACTAAATATAACATATTCATTAAAAGAAAGTCATATTTAACCTGAAGAGGAGTAACAGTATTATGTGGAAGATTTTAAACGGTGATTTTAGCTATTACAAATCAGGTGTTTTCATTTTATACGGAATAGGATTAATTTTTTTTATGATGGCTGTGATATGGAAGCTTATTGATATTTATGTGTTTGTTAGCACATTGGTTATGCTATTTTGGGTAGTTACTGCTATGATGGGTGCTAATGAGGGAAAGGAAAAACATGTCCGCATGTATTCTCTTCTTCCAGTTTCTGTTAAGGACTTTGCAAGTGCCCGGATGCTGTTTCTCATATTCTTGCAGACAGGAATCTTTCTGATGGGGCTATTTCTTTTTATAATTGAAAGAGTGGAGAGCAGGTGGCAGGTTCTAGGTGATATGCTGGTAATGAATGCAATAGTATTTATTGTCGTCAATATTTTTATTATTTATCATGATCTCAAGTATTCTGCCCGAAGACAGGGTCGATTTATCTTTTTAGGTGTAGTGATTATTTTGTTGATATCTTTCATTTTTCTTGATATAGCCGGTATCATGTCATATCCGTTGAATTTTAATTGTGAGTACCCTAAATCCTTAGCGGAAGTCATTATTTTTAATTTACTCTGTATTGTTTTGTTCTGGTGGGATTTTAAAATTTTCCTGAGACGAAAATCATATGTTGAATGAAGTCTGCTTTAAGAAAACTGTATAAAAGAAATCATCAAATATTGATTATATAGAATTATTTTATTATCTTAAAAAATTAATTTTAATTAATGACTGATTTTAAAAAAGAGGTGTACATGAAAGTACTTGAAGTAAAAAATATCAGTAAAAGTTTTGGTAATTTAAAAGCTGTGGATGATGTCTCCTTTTCCTTGGAACAAGGTGTTGTGTTCGGCCTGATTGGCCCCAATGGGGCAGGTAAGACAACCACCATCCGTATGATCATGAGTATTATTATTCCTGATACAGGAAGTGTAGTAGTTTTGGGGAATAGTGACAGTCGTACTGCCACAGATGTAATCGGCTATCTGCCCGAAGAGCGGGGAATGTACAGGAAGATGAAAGTCAAGAATCTTCTCTGCTTTTTGACTGAATTAAAAAAAGTACCCAGGAAAGAAGCCTTAAAGTCTATTGATTTTTGGCTTGAGAGGATAGAACTCTCTGGCTGGAAGGATAGAAAGATTGAAGAGCTCTCTAAGGGAATGCAGCAGAAGATACAGTTTATCGGTACTGTACTGCACAATCCCAAGCTGCTTATTTTAGATGAACCTTTTGGTGGGCTTGACCCTATTAATCAGAATCTGATCAAAGATATTTTGCTTGAGTTGAAAAACAAGGGCTCTACTATAATTTTTTCAACCCATGTAATGGAGAGTGCAGAAAAACTCTGTGAAGAAATATTTATGATTAACAAAAGTCGTAAAGTATTTGATGGAAGATTAGTAGATATCAAGCATAAATTTGGCAAAAAAAATCTGTTGGTAGAATATGAGGGGAATAATAATTTTCTTAAATCTTCAGAAATAGCAAAATTTGATGATTATGGTAATAGTGTTGAGATTCATTTAAAAAATAATGGTAATGCTCAGAAAGTGCTGAAGGAAGCGGTATCTGCTGGTACCACTATTCGAACATTTGCAATTAAAGAACCTTCTCTTCATGATATTTTTATTGATACAGTAGGGCAGGATAGTGAGGAAGGAGATCATAAATGAGTAGAAAAATGTTAGCAGTTGTAAAAAGAGAGTACTTTACCCGAGTAAAAACAAAAGGTTTTATTATTGGAACTCTTATTTTTCCTATTCTTATAGTCTTGATATTAAGCGGAGTTATTATATTTGATACATTTTTTCAGCCCACAACTAGAACTTATGCCATTGTTGACAAAACCGGTAAAATATACCAGGAATTTATTAATCTACAGTCTGATACTTTAAAAAGTGGAAAACCAAAATATAGTTTTATTAAGAAAAGTATATCCAAAAGAGAAGAAGAAATCCTTCTTGATTCTTTAAGAAAATCTGTTATAAACCAAGAGATTCACGGTTACCTGATAATACCAGAAGATATTATAGAATCCAGAGAAAATACCTATGCAGCCCGAAATGTTAGTGATTTTGAAGAACTTGAATCCTTTTCCAGATCCTTTACCTGGATAGTAACTAATCTGCGGTTAGAACAAAGGGGGTTGAATGTTGATGAAGTAAGAAAGGAAATGAGTGAAGGACGAGTTAGGCTTAAGAGCAAGCAGGTAACAGATGCAGGAGAAGTTGAAAAGAGCGGTGTTTCCAGTTTTATATTAACCTATATTATTTCCTATGCAATTCTTTTATTAATAATGATCTATGGGCAGATGCTTATGAGGAGTGTAATAGAAGAAAAATCACAACGCATATCGGAGACAATTGTTTCATCTATTAAACCTTTTGAACTCATGTTAGGTAAATTAATTGGTGTCTGCAGTCTGGGAATAACCCAGCTTATGATTTTTGGAATATTTATAACTGCAATAGTAAGATTTGCAGAACCTTTGTTTATCCATTTTGGAGTTTCTTCCTCTGAATTCTTGGATATAATAAGTCAATTGCAATTTTCAATATCCGTGTTCGGTTTTATGATCCTTTTTTTCATATTAGGTTTTGTTTTTTATTCCAGTATGTTTGCAGCCGTAGGAGCAATGGTAAATTCTGAAGATGAAGGACAGCAGTTTCAGATGCCTATTATCTTTTTGATAATAATTGGTTTCTTTATTATGTTTACGGTGGCTCGAAATCCGGATACTATCAAAGCTTTCTGGATATCTTTAGTTCCATTTTTTACACCGTTGGTTATGTTTGCCCGCATCGCAGTGAGTGATCCGGTTCTTCCCTCAGGTACCTATTTATCTATTGTTACTATGATAGGTTTTACTATATTACTTCTATGGATAGTTGCCAAGATTTACCGAGTGGGCATTCTCATGTATGGGAAAAAGCCCTCCTTTAAGGAAACTTTAAAATGGATAAAATATAAATAAAAAAATAATTCATAAATTCCAGAGCATTAAGAAATGTAAATTGATGTAGATCAATAGAAAATAAAGTTAGTTTATTTTCATTTCTGTTAAATAGTTGGTGCTAATTATTAACAAAGACAGCTTGTGATAAGAACATGAGCTGTTTTTATTTACTTTTATATTCAGCCGATCTTACTAGTGATTTCAAATCCTTTCCACTTTAAACATTCTTAATAGGTAAAAAAAGATAGGGATATATCCTTAAGAGAACATTTTCAGATAGATTTCGTATAAAACAAGTTAAGTTTGAAAAATTGTATTATTATTGGAGTATAATATTATAAGCGTGAACATAAAAAGACTCGTAATTTATTTTTTTTCAGGTTTGATTTCTTTACCTTCTCTGTCAGAAGATTCAGATAAGAGATGTTACATAACAAAACATGTTACTCCTGTTCCTCCTGTGATTGATGGCAGGATGAATGAACAGATCTGGCAGACTATAGAATGGAGTGATAGTTTTATTCAGCACGATCCTTATGAAGGAGAAGAACCTTCTCAGCCAACAGCCTTTAAGGTTTTGTATGATAACAAGAATATCTATATCGGTATACGTGCCTATGATTCAGAACCAGAGAAAATTGATACCAGACTTTCCCGGCGTGATCAAATAGAAGGTGATATTCTTGCAGTTCAAATTGACAGTTATTTTGATCACCAAACTGCTTTTACCTTTATGGTAAATGCCGGGGGTGTTAAAATGGATGGTATTTATACCAATGATGGAGAAAATCAAGACTGGACACCGGATCCAATTTGGTATACAGAAACTTCTCAAGATGAAAAAGGATGGACCGCTGAGATGCAGATACCGCTTAGTCAGTTGCGGTTCAGTGGGAAAGATGAGCAAGTGTGGGGGATTCAGATAGGACGTTTGCTGTTTCGTAATGAGGAACTTTCTTTGTGGCAGCATGTACCCCGTGATGCTCCGGGGTGGGTGCATATGTTTGGTAGATTGGAAGGAATAAAGGGATTGAAATCCAGCCGCCGGATTGAAATTTTACCATATGCTGTAGGTAAAGCTGAGTCAATGGAAGCGGAAACGGATAATCCTTTTATAACAGGAAGTAAGATGGATTATTCTATTGGTCTGGATGGAAAAATAGGGATTACCAGTGATCTTACTCTTGATTTTACCATTAATCCGGATTTCGGTCAGGTAGAAGCTGATCCTTCAGTTGTGAATTTGACAGCATATGAAACTTTCTATGAAGAGAAGCGTCCCTTTTTTATTGAAGGTAAAAATATTCTTAACTTTCCGCTTATGATTGGTGACGGTGATATTGCCAACAATAATCTTTTTTATTCCAGGCGTATCGGCTGTCACCCTCCCTTTACTCCCTATACAGAAGAAGATGAAGACTATCTAGGTATGCCGGAATATTCCACAATTCTGGGAGCGGCAAAATTGACTGGAAAAACAAAGACTGGTTTTTCAATTGGATTGCTTGATGCAGTAACCCAGGTGGAAAAAGCGGAAATATATCAGAATGGAGAACATAGGGTTGAGACAGTTGCTCCTTTAACAAATTATTTTCTTGCCAGAATTCAGAAAGATTATGGTAAAGGTGCTACCCGAATTGGTGGTATGATCACAAATATCCTAAGAAGTATTCAAAGTGATAGTCTTAATTTTTTAAACAAAAGTGCTGTAACCGGCGGATTAGATTTTTATCACAGCTGGAAGGAGCGGACTTGGTTTATTTCAGCAAAGTCGATATTCAGCCTTATCAATGGAACTGAAGAAGCAATGATTGAGCAACAGCGCTCATCTCGCCGATACTATCAGCGGCCAGATGCAGATTATGTTAAAGTAGACTCCAGTCTTACCTCTCTTTCCGGACACGGGGGCAGTCTCTTTTTTGGACGTCAGGGTAACAGTCATATTAATTTTATGATCGGGGGAAACTGGCAGTCTCCTGGTCTGGAAATTAATGATATGGGATACCTGCGCGATGCAGATCAGATTTTTCAGTTTACTTGGGTAGGACTCAGGTGGTGGGAACCCTTCAGTATCTTCCGTAATCTGAACATTAATCTTAATCAGTGGAGTGTATGGAACTTCGGGAGAACAAATCTGCAGAATGGCGGGAATATCAATATGCATGCTCAGTTTAAGAACTACTGGGGAGCAGGATACGGTATCAATTTTAATTCAACAACCTTCTCTACTGCTACTTTACGAGGAGGTCCGGGAATTTATCTGCCTTCTTCCTGGAACTACTGGTTTGACCTTAATACTAATCAGAAAAAGTCAGTATACTTCAGCTTAGACGGATCCTACAGCAAGCGCAATGACGGTTTTTCCCGTAACTATTCCATCAGCCCGGGTGTAAACCTGAGACCCAGCAGAATGTTCAATCTTGAACTGAATCCTTTTTACCGGATAAATAAGGATAATTTACAGTATGTGGATGAGATTGATTATAATAATGATTCCCGTTATATACTTGCCCGTATTGCGCAAACCACATTAGGAATGGTGATGCGTTTAAACTATACAATTACTCCAAACCTTACTATTCAATTTTACGGGCAGCTGTTTATTTCCGCAGGTAAGTATTCGCACCTGAAATATATTACAGATCCAAAAGCAGATAGATATAAAGACAGATTCCATACCTATGCCGGGAATGAAATTGAGTATGATGAAGAATCAAATACTTATTATATTGATGAGGACAATAATCAGGAAGAAGATTACAGTTTTGAAAATCCTGATTTTAATTTTCGTCAGTTTCGTTCCAATCTGGTTGTTCGCTGGGAATATACTCCGGGTTCTACCCTTTATCTGGTTTGGTCTCAGGGTAGAACCGACGATGTAGAAGATGGTAGTTTTTCCTTTAGAAATGATATGTATGATCTTTTTCATATTTATCCTCATAATGTATTTCTAATCAAGTTAAATAAGTGGTTTTCTTTATAAAAAAAATAAATTTTAACTTGACTGATTAATTTAAAATTATTATATTTAACAAATTTTTGTGGCGCTTTAGCTCAGTCGGTAGAGCAACGGACTGAAAATCCGTGTGTCCCCAGTTCAATTCTGGGAGGCGCCACCAAGAAGAAACAAGAACTTAGCCCCGGTTATTCCGGGGCTATTTTTTTGGGTTTTGGAAAATGTCACCAAAATGTAACCATTTTTTGTATGATTTTTTGAAACTAAATTTTTGATGGTAACGTTAATATGTAAATTTATAATTGGTATTACTCGATAGATAAACTGAAAAGATATGGCGAACCTAATTGGACCTGCCTTGGGAACAGGAAGTCGTGATTTCAAATCTCACCTTTCCGACTTTGTAAAATCAGATATTTAGCTTCTTATACAAAGAAGCTTTTTTTGTATATAGAAATGTTACGGAAAATCCAGGTAACAATGTTTTTACTATATTGGCTATGAAGCCCACAACATGATAGGGCAGTTGTTTATCAGAGACAAACGCTTCGTATAATCGGCTGGCAATGGAGCCTAGCGGATTTGCTAGTCCGAGTTGATGAGGCCGTTAGGCGATAACTTTTTCAAATTTAGCCTTTGGTATTATCCTCAGATCTGATTCTTTCGTAGACCTCCTTGAGAAGATGTTTGCTGACTACCTCCCGGAATGCAACTTCGTTCATGAACTTGGCTGTAATCTCTTCATTTTGATCCATTCGATCAATAAAAAAGTTTTCCAGTGCCTTGTTAAAAACATACCCAAAATTTTCCAATGTATTGGCCTTGGCTGCTTGTCGAATTGTAGTGTCTGAAATAGCATCTTCACGAATCGACTCGAAGAAAAGTTGATCGCCAGGTTTAAATTTTGTACTAAACCGATCATTCAGAATATCTATCAGCTTTGATAACTCTATCTCTTCCCCACGAGCAACACCTGTTCCAACCGATGTAGGGCCGTCAACTGGTAACTCTTCACCTTTTTCAAGATCAATAGAGCCTTCACTGATCTTCTGAAGCCGGTAATATTTCAAGGACACTTCATCATCAAAATGATACACTGGCCCACCGGACCTGCGTGGAAGTTTTCTCAACAAAAACCTGATGTATGTATACAGCTTCTCTAAATCTGAATCTTGAAAAGGAATGATCTGAGCCATGAATGCATATAGATTTCGGAAAGCGACCAAGGTCTTTCTGAATTCCTCCCTGACATCCTCTTCGAGTTCATTAAACCTTGTGACAGCTGGATCAAGGCATGCATTCATCTTGGCATGATCTGTGGCCGTCTGGTTCTGTTTAGATTGATAAAAGACCTTGCAGAACTCTTCAACCTCTGCTTTATGATAGACCTGATGTCCGTCTAGTTTGGCTTGCATTTCATATAGCTGCTTGGCCTCTACCCGCTCACCGACAAGTGTGCGCTCATAAAAAGGCTGAAAAGAGGTCTGAATTTCTTCAGGTTCGTTCACGAAGTCAAGCACAAAGGTATCTTCTTTGCCCGGATGTGTCCTGTTGAGCCGTGAGAGCGTCTGCACGGCCTGAATGCCTGAAAGACGCTTGTCCACAAACATAGTATGAAGCAGCGGTTGATCAAATCCAGTCTGGTACTTTTCAGCTACAAGCAGGACCTGGTATTCATCCGTGCCGAACTTCTCAGGCAGCTCTTTTTCCCGAATACCCTTGTTCATCCCCACTTCAGTATATTCCACGGCGGGCACATCCAGATCAATCACAGTGCCTGAAAAAGCGACTAGTGTCTTGATGCCGGTATATCCTTTCTTAGCAATATACTTGTCAAATGCCAGTTTGTATTTCACAGCATGCAGACGGCTGGTTGTTACGACCATGGCCTTGGCCTTACCACCGATTTTATGTATGGTAAACTGACGGAAATGCTCGACCATGACTTCTGTTTTTTGTGCGATATTATGGGGATGCAATCTCATGAAGCGTGCAAGTGCGCGGGCTGCCTTTCGCTTATCCACCTTGGGATCATCTTCAATGGATTTAATCAGACGGTAATAGGTCTTGTATGTGGTGTAGTGTTCAAGCACATCTAAGATGAAGTGTTCTTCAATGGCTTGTCGCATGCTGTATAGATGGAATGCCTGGGGTTTGCCGTCCGGTCCGGGTGTGCCGAACACTTCCAGGGTTTTGTATTTGGGTGTAGCTGTGAATGCGAAAAAGCTGATATTAGGTTGACGGCCTCGCTTAGCCATGGTTTTCAGGATCTCTTCTTCGTAATCCAGAAGGCCTTCTTCTTCAGCCTTTTGAGTGACTTTCTCCTTGAGTGCCGTACCGGCTAAAACGCCCTTGAGTTCCGTAGCGGTTTCTCCACCCTGTGAGCTGTGTGCTTCATCAATGATCACTGCATATTTTCGATTTGGTAGGTCACCCATTTTCTCAGTCACATATGGGAATGTTTGTAATGTAACAATGATTATGGGCGTTCCGTGTTCCAGCGCATAAGCAAGTTGTGTTGATTTATTTTGTTCATCTATTTTCTGAACCACACCCTGCTTGTGTTCGAACTGATAGATCGTATTCTGAAGCTGTTGATCGAGCACCACACGGTCTGTGACTACAATTATTGAGTCAAAGACCTTTTCATCTTCAGTGGTGTACAGACTGGCTAGCCGATGGGCCAGCCAGGCAATGGAATTAGATTTGCCAGAGCCAGCAGAATGCTGAATCAGATAATTGGTGCCCGTGCCTTTCTCGCGCGAATCTGAGACGAGTTTTCTCACACAATCAAGTTGGTGATAACGTGGAAAAATCATGGTCTCACGTTTAACACGTTTCCCACCAAGTTTTTTTTCTTCAACCTGCAAATGGATGAACCTGGCGAGGATGTCTAAAAAGCTATGTCGTTCGAGGATTTTTTCCCATAGATAGGCGGTTTTATAATTGCCGGGATTCTCCGGGTTTCCCGAACCACCCTGATTGCCTCTATTAAAGGGTAGAAAATTGGTGCTGCGGCCAGAAAGACGCGTGGTCATATACACTTGGTCAGGATCAACCGCAAAATGAACCAGTGCCCGTTTTTTAAACTGAAAGATCAAATCAGAGGGATCACGGTCGGATTTGTATTGTTTGATTGCATTCTCATAGGTCTGGCCGGTCATGGGATTTTTCAGCTCCAGCGTGGCCACAGGGATGCCGTTAAGCGAAAGCGTCACATCAATGGTGTTGTTGTGTTTGGAAGAGTACTTCAGCTGGCGAGTGACTGTCAGGATGTTGGATTCATAAAGCCTCTGTGTATCAGGATTCATGCCGCTGGCCGGGGCGAAGTAGGCCACATGGAAGGTCTTGCCAAAGCATTTGAAACCGTGACGAAGTACAGAGAGGCAGCCTTCGTGTTCAGAATTTAACGCCCTGCAAAGGTCGTCAAGCAGTGTTTCTTCTGACTTTTCTTTCTGGATACCAGACAGGTATTCCCATTCTTTGGGTTGGGTTTGCTGGATGAAAGAAATAACGTCTTTGGGAAAGAGTGACCGATCAGGATCAAAGGATTCAAGATTGCCTTTTTGATAGCCTTTTGAAGCCAACAGGTATTCTTCAATAGCTGTTTCAAAAACGTATTCTGTGTGTTGCTTGGGCATCAAACAACCTCAGATATTTGATCAAGAATAAAACGAGCTCTTTCGCGCCTAAGCATCTGAAATGGAGTCAAACATTTTATATCAAGACCGATGCAAGCATCTGGTATTTTAATTTTCTTTTTAGATGCAGAGGGTACCTCATGAGTGACAACTGAAAAGCCCATCGCTTTAGCATGTGATACGAGGTAATAATCAGCTACTTGAAGAAAAGTACTGACTGCCGATGGTTCATAATCTTGATCATTAGCCCATGCACTCACTTCTGCCAATGCCGAGACAATTTCAGGGGTCGGTTTTAGAAAAAAATCTGATCCTCTATCCGTCGCCCATTCTGAAAGAGAATCTTCTACACCCAGAATCTCGTCACCCACTTTTTCAATGCTGTAAAGATTGCCTTTCGAATTTTGAATTAGAATCCAATCCCAAAAGGCAGGGCAAAAGTCAAGGCCATAATGGAGATTGTTTGCTCGAATAAACACATCTGCATCCAAAACATAAGCCATTAGATACTCACTCCTAAGCTGGCTCCAAGGTCTCGAAATGTGCTCATTTTCTTTATACCCAAGAGACGGAATGATTCAGTGAATGAGGATTGACCTTCAAGGGTACTGCTCACCACAGCCCGGGCAAACCGTTTGCTTAGTCGCGCAGGTTGAGATTTATAGAAATCACCACCTCTTGAAGTTTGAATAGATAGCAATCTTTTTAACTCCAAATCATACATCTCCCCAAACTTATCTTCGGAAATTGCTCGTATATCATAGATACGGCGAAGTATAACAAGTGTGCTTACTTTAAAAAAACGCGCCAACCGGTTCATTTCATCAAAGATGTTGGATTCTTCTTGAAATTCGTCAGCTATTACAGAATATGGCACTAATAACTCTGCTGCTACCTTATTACACCAGTTTTCAATTTCATTTGATGGTAAAGAAGCTGGACCAATATCAGATAGTGCAGATTCTCCAAGCCAAAGGTGGGCGAGTTCATGTGCAATTGTAAACATTTGTGCTGACTTGGTATCAGAACCATTTATAAAAATCAAGGGAGCTAATTCATCAGAAAGAACAAAACCACGAAATTCATCTGGATCCAATTTACGGTGATTGTTGCTGCCAACTACGCTACTGACCATAACCATAACACCAAAATCATCAACTTGATTCAGAAACTGCCGCAATGCCTCAGACCATGTTGCTGTTCTGCGACGTTCTTCAATATCAAATTTGAGTGTATTGCGCATTTCTTCCGCAACAGTGACTATTTCACTGTCAAGGTTGGCTGAGCCGATAATTGGAAGAGGATCAAATCTAAGAGATCTTGCATAATTATGATACCATTCCTGGCGCTGTTGACAAATGTATATGGTGTCTAAAAGATCGGGACTTGGCTTGCCAATATGAACGTTAGCAATTGTGCGGCAATCAGGAATGGGAACGGACTCTTCGGGTGGCTCATGGAGAAATAAATAACCAATTGGTAAATGTGTTTTCTTTGCGAAATTTTCAAGCTGTTTAAAAGTTGGATTTACTTCTCCACTCTCCCAGAGGTCAATCTTTGGGAAGCTCTTAATTAAATCTGGAACAGACTTGCCGGAGCGCTCACGAGCCCAACGGACCATTTCAGGTTTTATTTCTACTCGCATCAGGCAGCCTCCTCACGAACATCGATATTGCCGGTGACTGCGGCAGAGATCAGGGCCGTGCGGTATTCTTTAAGAAGGCCGATGGATTTCCAAACCTTATCAATCAGCGAATCAATTCGCGTGGTTTCATGATCGAGGAAAGATGTAATTTTCTTTTGTTCTTCTATAGAAGGCAAGGGAAAAATGATTTGTGCTTGATTTTCAGAATTTAAAATTGAAACAACATTTCTGTTTGAGTATTTAATATGCTCTTGTAGTGAAGCAGAGATCAAATAAATGCCAAATCTATTCAACACTTTATTATTAAATATTACTGCATTTATTTGCTGGTTTGTGGCCGCATTACATTCAGAATATCCAAATTTTCCAATTGTACCAATGCAGCAAACAAGAGGATTTTTAGCTGGTATAATACGCGCCCTGAGGCTACCTGTTTCTGATAGATACTCTTTCGTTGTGGTTATTGGAACAAATTCGAGGAGATTATCAGGCTTAATCCAAAGTACTCCTTCATCAGCATAATTCTCATCATCATTTTTTGACGGTGTGTTACCAGTTTGTATATGAGCAATAAGCTTTAATCTTTTTATCTCCCAATGCTCTGGAATCTCACCAAGCCACTCAACACCCGAATCCATCATCCTCACATTGGGATCAAGCCCCTTGGTAACTGCATGGCTGATCAGGGCTACGCGTTTTTCTTTGAGAAATTCAATTTGCCTCTCTTTTTTTTCGATCAGTGTGTCAATTCGCGAGGTCTCGCGGTCGAGGAACTTAATAATTTTAAGCTGTTCTGCAGCCTTTGGAATTGGAAGTTTCAAACGCCCAACGGCTTCCTGAGTCATTGTCGGGATTGTGCTACCTGTATTTAACAAGTGTAATAAATCTTGAACCAGCTTTGAAGTAATATGATAGAAAAGAAATTTACTCATGGTTTTTTCTGACTTAATTATCATAATCTGTGGATTTATCGTCTGTGGATATTCCACAGTATCGATATATGCAACTTTTCCATATGTTGAGCCAGTTTTAACAAGTAGAACATCACCGCTTGTAACCATAATTTCTGGGGATTCATTATATTTATTCCAAGACAAATATGTGCAAGAAGTAAGATCGATACACCCAGAACACATGTTACTTGGACTTAATGTAATAGCACCCTCATTTTCATCAACTATATCGTTTGACGAGTACCCCCTAAATCCGATTCGACCAACGAGGCTGCCAAGGTATTTAATAGCCGAGTATGACCAATTCTCAGGGATTGAATCAAGCCATTCAACACCAGAACCTTTATGCTTTGGATATGCTTTCCACTTCATTCTGTCACCTCAGAAAGCATATTGGCGATATCCTGTTCTATTTTCTTCAAATCCGCCTCGATATCTCCCAATGGCCGGGGGGGTGTATATTTGTAGAAGTATCGATTGAAGTTGATCTCATACCCGATCTTGGTTTTTGACTCGTCAATCCACGCATTGGGCACATGGGGCAGAACCTCACGGTTCATGTATTCGTCTACATCTTCCTTGAGAGGCACGTTTTCATAATCCCGCAATTCCGGGTCCGGTTCGGGGTTGCCTTTGCTATCTGTGCAGATATCCGCTTCTTCATCCCGTTCGGAAAGTGCCTTGAGAATGGCCTTGAAAAGAGGCACTGGTATTTTGAGGTCTGATTCTTTGAAAACCTTTTTCAGCAGATCGGAGAAGATTTCACGGTTTTTAATTATGCCATTATCTGTGAACATATTTAACGCAGAGAGAATTGATTGTTGAAGCACTTTGCCTTGTTCAATCTCCGCTTCCGCAGCTTTGTTGTCTTTGCGTTTTTTGCTGATGGCCAGGTTCATGAAGGCTTTGGTCTCTTTGAGACGGTTCAGACGCTCTTCATCCACTTTAAAATTAAGCCGCAGCGGGCGCTCAACCGTGATGCGCCGGTATCCGAAATCTTCATTGTCAAAGATTCGCACATGGTCTGAGTGTTTGAAGTCGCCATAAAGACGGGTAATGTTTTCGCGCTGATCTTCACAGATTTCATGGCGTTTGTTGCCGAGAGATTTACGCATCTTCTTGAAAAAGGCCGTGCCGTCAACCAATTGAATCTTGCCCCTGCGAAAGGGGCTTTTCCGGTTGGTGACAATCCAGAGATAGGTAAAGATACCCGTATTATAAAAAAGCTGGTCCGGCATGGCCACAATGGCTTCGAGCCAGTCGTGTTCGATAATCCAGCGGCGGATTTCGCTTTCTCCGGATCCGGCTGAGCCGGTAAACAGGGGGGAGCCATTGAATACGATTGCGAGGCGTGTGCCGCCTTCTTTCGGGTCTTTCATCTTGCTGATCATGTGCTGCAGAAAAAGAAGCGATCCATCATTGATTCGCGGCAGTCCTGCACCGAAGCGACCTCCGAAACCTTGCTCTTCATTTTCACGTCTAATGTAGTTTTCTTCAGGTTTCCACTCGACACCAAAAGGAGGATTGGCTAACATATAATCAAACTTCTTACCATAGAAATGATCATCTGTGAAACTGTCTCCGAATGCTATATGTTCAATATTCTGATCCTTGATCATCATGTCAGAACCACAGATGGCATAAGCCTGGTCATTGTAATCCTGGCCAAATACTTCAAACAGTGCATCTGGATTCAACTCACGTAAATAAACTTCAGAGACTGAAAGCATACCGCCGGTACCACAAGCAGGATCAAACAAAGTTTTAACAATGCCTTTGGTTGTTAGAACATCACTTTCTGTTATGAAAAGCAAATCTACCATAATACGAATCACATCGCGAGGTGTAAAGTGATCACCAGCCTCCTCGTTCGATGCTTCATTAAACCGTCGGATCAGTTCTTCGAAAATATAACCCATCTCAATGTTGGATACCTTATCCGGGTGTAGATCGATGTCGCAGAATCGGGAGACGACCAGGAAAAGACGATCGGCTTTATCAAGTTTGGCGATGTGTTCTTCAAAGCCAAAATGATTGATGATCTCGTGGGCCCGCGTAGAAAAGCCCTTGATGTAGTTGGTGAGGTTAGCGGAGATGTTGTTTGGATCACCTTTGAGTTTCTCGAATGTATATCGACTGGTGTTGTAAAAAGGAATCCCGGTGACTCGACAAAGGATGGGATCTATGTTTTTGACTTTACCCCCGGAGAGCGCTTTCTGTTTTGCCAGCACCTTGTCTTTGGTTGGCTCCAAAACGCAATCGAGTCGACGCAGAACCGTCATGGGCAGCATGACGTCCTTATACTGATTCGGGCGATAGGGACCCCGCAGCAGGTCTGCCACAGACCAAATGAAACTCACTTTTTCACTGAAGTTGTTGATCATTTCACTCGTTGATTATTATATATACTATATTAGAATATTATATTCATCAAGTAATTCAAGTTCAAATTTCATGATAATTTGTTTCATAGTATTGTTGATTATCAAGGCTCTGATTTTATATTGTAATCATTTAATTTTAAAATTTCAAGGGAAAATTATAATAATTTACAATTCATTCTCATAAAGACTTTTTATCTCACTCGGCTGTACACATAAATAATCAAGTGTTTGTTTCTGGGATGAATGATTAAATGCCTGCATAAGTTCAGGTATTCCCCGTCCAAATGTTACTCGCTGATGATATCCCCAAGTCTTTCTTAAGGTATGTGAACCATAGTTGCCCTTTAAGTTAATTGCATTACACCAACGTTTGACATACTTATGGATAGTCCTTTCATTTATTGGACCTCGCTGCCCTGTTAACAAAGGTTCGTCATCTTTATAGTCTCTGGTTTCAAGGAGCTTATTTATTGCCTGTACACACTGGTTGTTTAATGTTATTCTACGATATTTTTTTGATTTTCTTTCTTTGATTTCAATCTCATCACCAGATTTAATATTTTTGACCTGACCCGCTTTTATTCTGCATAGATCGCTTGCCCGGAGGTTTGTATTAATACCTAAGATGAAAATACAGTAATGCAGCGGATTATTAGAGATCATTTTTTTAATTGTTTTAATGTCTTTGATATCCTTAATAGGTTCAACTTTTATTTGAGATCCTTTTTTAGGATGGTGAGGATTGCTTCCTTGTAGGATTTTACCTGAAGTTTTAACCATAATATTCCTCTTTTATGTTATAATTATTTGTCTAAGTTATATAATAAATATAATAAATTCTTAGACAGTTGTCAAGTAGTTTATTTTATTATATTTTATTTGATGCTATTTAGTTTATTAATTTTATTTGATTTAATTACATATCAATACTGTCTAACTTTTATACATTAGTTAGACAGTTAGTTATTTAATTTAATAGGGATTATTACTTAAAAACAGATAAAAATTTATTAAACGTGGTAATGCAACATGAAACAAAGGAATATTAAAATTAAAATATTACCAGGTTGATACTGATAAAAGTTGGAAACATGGTTACATGGAAGTAGAATCATCATTGTTCCAGATACTAAGCAATTGTTAGCGTTTATTTTTATCAAAAGATAGTCTATAATAAGTACTTGCTTGCTCTATAAACAGAAATCAGTTAATTAATAATATTCTGAAATTTTAAAAAAAATCATTTCAATTAGGCTCCACAACAGATCCCAAATAGTAAAATAATCAAATAGTCTAATCCCTGACTAACCGCACTGAGAACCCGTAACGCCTACAGAAGTAGTCACGGCAGATGTTGCCTGTAGTATCTTCATCCAAGCCCCGGTACCAGGCGTCGTAATCAGCACTGACCGCTGTAGCCGACCAAAACGTAGCGTAGTAGCCCATACAGTTGAAGGAACCATCGAAGTAGTCACGGATACCACCGGGAAGAGCGGAAAAGCCGCTTTCATTGGTGGCTCCGGTGTTGGGTGAATCCCAATGTGTGGTTCCGCTTTCTCTTAATTTACCGCCTATAGTACCTCGCCAACCTGTGTCATCCGCTTCCGACTGACTCATACCTAAGTACATTTCCAGTTCTTTCCATTCCTCATCTGTAGGCACATGCCACCCCTCAGGTGCGATATTCCGGCTGTCATAAACTACATACCAGTTGTACAGATACCCATAGGTATCAGCATTACTTTCATTATTATCATACGCGCAATAGGCAGCGGATGAAAAGTAGACCCATTCTGAAGCAATGGTTACATTGGGTATGGCATCACCATTTCGATAATGTGTTACCTGCAAGTTTTCTGCCATCCATATCTGGTTACCAATTTGTATAGTCTGATAAGTATTTCCATCTATGTCAGTGAGCGTTGTTGATACTGTTGTAAAGGAAATTATGTCACCGTAACCGGTTCCTTCAGAGTTTGTAGCATAAGCGCGTACATAATAAGTTGTATTAGCATTCAACCCTGATATTTCGCTTGTAAAACTCCCAGTTCCAGTGCTATCGGTTGTTTTATTATCAGTAACTTCAGGAGTTTCATTAATGCTCCAGCATACACCACGAGCAGTTATGGCTGTTCCTTCGTTTGATGTAACTGTACCTCCGCATAGTGCTGTTGTCTGCAATACATCTGTGACTTCGGATGTGGTTACTTGTGGGGTATTTATGTCATTTTCAGTTGGATTCTTTTTAGTACAACCAAAGAACATTAAAACAGTAATTAAAAAGATTGCTATAAAAGATAGTGACTTACGCATTGTAATCCCCCCTATTGATTTCTAAATACTATAACTATAAAAGATATAATGTTATATAATAATTTAACTTTAGAATGTCAAGAAAATTGTATGTATTTGGAAAATAAATTTCATTTGAATTAAAAAGATAAATAATACCTTACTAGTATAAATTTAATGAAACTGATGAGAAAAATATTAAAGACTAGGCTTGAAAATTTTAATGATATTATATTAATTTTAAATTGATTGATAATCAATAGTTTTAATTAGTTTTCATAAGACTTTTTACTTCACTCGGCTGTACACATAAATAATCAAGTGTTTGTTTTTGAGAAATATGAAATTTAATTACGATTAATAGAATACTTTTTCGCTAGCTCTTCGCCTTGTTGTATATATTTTGCGAGTAAATCTTCTTTTTCATTTGAATCAGTAGGAGAGGATCCTTTTGGTTCAAGCTCATCTCTTACAGAATCTAAGATTTTATTCACAATTAAATGGTTTGGTGTTTGATATGTTACATTCCCTGTTGTAACTGAATAATGTTTACTCCACAAATTTTTTTCTTTTATTAATTCATCAACAAGTTTTTGCCTTATTAAAATTCGGTAAGCTTTATCAGATACAGGCAATATTTCAATATCTTTTAAGAAAATCTTTCGTGCTTCTCGTATATCATCCCTTTTATGATTTTTATAATAATTTACATTTGCAAGTGTAATTTTTACTCCATAATCCTTCTTTAAGTAGTCGATAATTTCTTTTGATTTATAGAAAGCACCTAACATCTTAATAATGATAGCTTTGTGCTCAGGTTTTAACTTCTTTTTATTTTTATTATTTGCCATATTACTTAAACAAAGTTAAAGATAATTTAGACTTTTAATTATATTTAATATCATTTATTACTCCATCGTATATTAAAAAAATATACTAAATCTTTTTGATTTATGCAAGTTTTTATTTAAATTAATTATGCAATATTTTAAAAGTTATTTAGTCATCAAATCAAAAAATATAAAGGGATTAAATTGATAATTGGAATATTATTTGCAGTTGATAAATTATTATATTTATAATTAAAATTAATAAAATGAATAACAGTTTCAGAGTAAAATTCAAAAGTAAATTGGATTTTTTTATTTGATTTTCCATTTTAATTTGCCTTTATTTCAATCAAGTATGCCACTCTAAATTAAGATGAACACACGGTTAAAGTTGGAAAAATAGTAAAATTAAAATCCTGCCCGGCAATAATTATTTACTTATTGATCCTGTTGCTGTCAGGAAAGGATGAGTATATAAT
>CAYUAG010000033.1:19721-34371 GCA_964442615.1 uncultured bacterium | reverse complement strand
ATTTGATCCCAGAAAAGTTAAGGATCCTGACCTGGACAGATATGTGAATATTGGGAAGAAGGGTGGTTTGGGAATATTTATTATGCGGAAAGTCATAGATGATATTGATTATCGAAAAACAGTTGAAGGTAATGAATTACGTCTAACAAAAAACAGGGAAGTAGAAATATCCAGAAAATTTTCCTTACCAGAGTTGAGTTTTTCTATGAAAACTCGATACTCATTAATTGCCTCTGGAATATTAACTTTTTTAATACTTGTGTTCTCAATATGGAATTATATTTATCAAGGAAAGAAAGTATTTTATAATTATGTCGAAGAGGGAAACAAACTTGCTGCAACTGTAGTTCAAAATTCTGTTGAATATCTTGCCAAAGAAGCAACCTGGGAACTTGCAAGAATTTCAGCCGAACTACAGCATAATCACACTCCTTTAGTCTCAGAAATAATTATAGTTGACAGTACAGGCACCATACAAGGTGCAGTTAATATGGAAAATCTTTTGAAAAAATATAAGCTTCCTAAAAAGTACAGGCAAAAATCAAATAATATACATGTATATAATTATGCTGGCGTGGGTAATGTATATAGTATAAAAAGACGGGCAGAATTTGAGATAGACGATAAAATGTATGTTTTAGGTTCAGTACATGTTATGCTTAACAAATCATTTGTTGATAGTAATGTCTCTCTAAAAAGGGAAAGTATTTTTTGGAGATCTCTCATCATATTGATTAGTGGTTGTATCGGAGTTTTTGTGCTTGTATATACAACTATGAGTCCATTTAGGAAATTATCCCATTGGGTTAAAGCTCTTGGTCGTGGAGAAGCTCAAGATGTAATGGAATTTGATAATTCAGATGAAGTAGGTGAAATAGCTCAGGCTTTTAATGATATTACAGAGAAGTTTCGTAAAACCCAGGAAAATCTGGCAGAACAGGAAAGGTTACAGAAAGAAGTCCAAGTTGCCCAAGATATACAACAAACGCTACTGCCTACTTCTTTCCCGGATATTGAAGGATATGAGATAGGCACCTACTATGAAGCTGCAAAAGAAGTAGGTGGTGATTATTTTGATTTTGTAGAGATAGATAATGATACCTTAGGGATTGTAGTTGCAGATGTTTCAGGTAAAGGGGTTCCCGGTTCACTGGTGATGACCATGATCCGGACAGCTCTTCGTACTGAAGCACGAGGGAATAAAAATGCTGCAGATGTATTGGCAAAGGTAAACAGTTTTGTAATGAAAGATATGAAAAGGGGAATGTTTGTCACCATATTCTATGTTATTCTTGATTCCAAGACACGTTCTATTAATTATGCCAGTGCAGGACATAATCCCATGATACTCTATCGAGGTTCAACCAAGAAGAGTTATTATTTAAATCCTAAAGGATTTCCAATAGGCATTAAACTGCCGGATGATTCTCTATTTTATAAAACAATTGAATCTGACACTCTTCATTTAAGACCTGAAGATAGTTTAATAGTGTATACAGATGGTATAACTGAAGCCATGAATCATAACAGAGAACGATTTAGTGATGAAAGGTTTCTTTCAGTCATCAGAGAATATGGAGATTTAAAAGTTGAACCTTTTGTAAATAAAATTCGAGATGAAATAATTATATTTGCAGAAGGGTTTGCTCAAACAGATGACATAACTCTGGTTGCTATAAGAGAAAAATTAAAAGCAGAAGATGTACTGTTTAATCATAGATTAAGATTAATGAAATTGGTTGATGTAGAAGGTTTAAGTGTTAAAGAAGCATGTAAAAAAGAAAATGTCTCTCCTTCGACTTATTATAAATATAGAAAAAAATATAAAAAAACGGGAGAGCAAGGGTTACGAGAAGGAGGTAGAATTGCAAAGATAGAAGATAAGCATATTAGTATTGAGGATAGGGCAAAGATAATTGATATTATTAAAAATAATCCTGAGTATGGAGCAAAAAGAATCAGTGAGGAGTTGAATAGTGATAAGTATGGTAATGTTGAGATTGATGAAAAAAGAATTTATGATGAATTAGTGAAAAGTCGATTAAATACTAAAAAATTACGTATAGCATTTATTGAAAAAGGAGATAATAAACGTTTAAAAAGACCAGGAACTCCTTTTGTTACATTAGATGGAAATATTGTTACCAAACCTACGATAGTAGAGCCATCCATTGATTCCGAGGATGAAGACAGAAAGAAAATCTATGAGCAGGAACAGGATTTTGAAGAGATTCTTTCAGAAGAACCAGATGAAGAGATAATTTCTAAACATGAGAGTGTGATGCATGAAAAAACAGATAATGTATTAAACGACTTTTTAGGACTTTCTGAAGATGAAGATATAACAACATCTGACTCTGATGATTTCGAACATATTGAAATTACAAAAAAAGATGAGCTAAAAAAGCAAAGTATTGTTGAAGATATTCCTGAAAATCGAGAAGGAAAAAAAGATGAAGTAGATGAGACCCTTGATGCAAGAAACGGATATTTCTCTGATATGCTCGATGAAAAGGGGGTTGAAGAACAGATAGCTTCCTTTGCAGCAGATAAACTTCTGGATGAAGAACATGAAAATATTGATTATGATAAAGATAAGCAAGAAGAAGAGGATAGTAGTTTTCTCAAGATGTCAGAGGGTTTAGAATATGAAAAAAGGAAAATATTTTCCGAAGAAAAGGAAACTGATAAAGAGCAAGAAAAAGCTATTAGTGAAAAAAGAATCAAGCGCTTTTTAAAATCTGGTAAATGGTTTTATAAACAGGAATTATATGAAAAAGCAATAATAGAGATAAAAAAAGTATTGGATGAAGATCCTACCAATTTAGTAGCTCTTCAGTATCTTGGGGATGCTTACTTTAAAATCGGTAATTTAGATAAATCAGAATATTATTATGATAAGGTACGTCGAGTACAACCGGATAATCTTACCGTGGTTGAAAATTTAGGTGTGATATATGCAAATAGAGGTGAATATAAAAAAGCAGTTTTTCAATGGAATGAAGTTTTAAAACGATCCCCGGAAAGAAGGGATCTGTTTGAGAGAATAAAAAGGATGCAGCAGACTTTGCGAAAACAGGTTTTATAATATAACTTTAAAAAAACATTACCCACGAAACACACTAAAAATTCTATTTGAACAAATATTTTATATTTCGTGTCCTTCGTGGGTAAAAAAAATCTTTTTTATTAAAATCCAGTAACATTAAAATGTGAAGTGCTCCGCATGGTTTAAAAATGAATACCACCAATAACTTGAATGGTTTTGTTTTTAATATCTCCTTCTTCATCTGAGTCATCCATGGTTTGTAAACCCATCTGATAACGGGCAGAAATTTCGAATCTGTCACTAAAAACAGCACCAATACCAACTACTATCCCAAAATCAATATCTTTTACATCGTCTTTCATATCCACATCACCTGTAAAACCTTGAATATCAAACTCCATTTCTGCACTCAAAACATAAGCTGCATAAGGGCCAGCTAAAATAAAAGGTTTTATATTGCCATCAGTAGATAGAGTATATTGAAAAAGAAGTGGAATATCTATAGAAGCAATCTTCATTGTCATTTCATTTCCACCTTGTTCATATTTTGCCCCATGCTGGCCGTATAGAACTTCCGGTCTGAAGGCTAAATTGTCACTGAGACCAAAAGTTAAAAAACCACCCGCAGTAAATCCCATTCTATTAGATGGTTCTAAGCCTTCCTGTTCAGCATCATCTCCATAAACATTAGCCAGGTTTAAACCAGCTAAAACACCTTTTCCCTGAGAATAAGCATTGGGGGCCATAACAGCAAAAATTAATACTAGTGCACATAAAACAGTTAATATTTTTTTCATTTTTACCTCCTTGGGTTTAATCTTCTTTTGGTTATAATCTGTGAAGCACTTCACATTTTTTTATAAAGCATTATTATATTATTGATAAGATAATAAAAAATAGACTGAAAGTAAAGAAAAATTTTACGATTAATAATTTTAAAAAATTATAAAAAAACTTGACAATAAGTAATTTAATATTTATTTTAACAAACATTTATTTATATATTTATAAAAATTTAATTCTAGGATATTTTAAACAGGAATATATTACATGACAAAAACAATCGATGAAATTAATAAAAAAATTGAAAAAAAAGAAGCGGTTGTGGTTACTGCTGAAGAGATGATCTCTTTAGTGGAGGATAATGGAGTTAAAAAAGCAGCAGCAGAAGTCGATGTGGTAACCACCGGTACATTCGGCCCCATGTGTTCCAGCGGAGCTTATTTTAATATTTCCCAACCTAAACCAAAAATTAAACTTGGGGGAGGAGTTTGTTATCTTAATGATGTGCCTGCCTACTCCGGATATGCTGCAGCAGATATATTCCTGGGGTGTTCCCAGGTTGTTGAGGATGATCCTAAAAACAAAATATATCCAGGAGAATTCAGGTACGGGGGAGCCCATGTAATTGAAGATTTTATCTCAGGAAAGGATATAAAGCTGCGTGCTTATGCCTATGGAACTGACTGCTATCCCCGCAAAGAGTATGAAACAATTATTAATGTGAAAAATGTAAATGATGCGGTGTTATTCAATCCCAGAAATACATATCAAAATTATAATGTAGCAGTAAATCGTACTCAGAATAATATATATACCTATATGGGCATGCTTAAGGCAAATATGAATAATGCAAGTTATTGTTCAGCCGGTCAACTTTCTCCTCTTCTTAATGATCCTCTGTATCGAACTATTGGGATTGGAACCAAAATTTTTCTGGGTGGTGACTGCGGATTTGTTACCTGGCCTGGAACCCAGCATAATCCTGCTGCTCCCAGAAAAAAAAATAAAGTCCCCAACCTTCCTGCAGGTACTCTTGCCGTAATAGGTGATTTAAAAAAAATGAACCCTTCCTGGCTTGTGGGTTTATCTATGGCAGGATACGGAGTGACCTTAATGGTAGGTATCGGTATACCCATACCGATTATTGATGAACAAATGGCCCGCTTTACAGCTGTTAAAGATAAAGATATCTATGCACCAGTTGTGGATTATGGCAGGGATTATCCCCAGGGAAAAAATAGAATCCTGGGTGAGGTATCCTATGCAGAATTAAAATCTGGTGAAATTATAGTAAATAAAAAGAAAATCAAAACAGCATCGCTATCCAGTTATCCTAAAGCAGTTGAAATTGCAGAGACCTTAAAAAAATGGATCAGTAAGGGTGAATTCTTTTTAACAAATCCGGTTGCTCCTATTCCTGGTTCAGGAAAAGAGTAATAGGAATGTATAGGTTTTGTTTAGGACTTTCTAAAATATAGATGTATCTAAAATATTTATGGATAAGGAGACTTAAAAAAAACATCTCCCCCTGTTAAATAAATAACTAAATTTAACAGGGCAGGCATGAAACACACAAAATACCCAAAAGAATTTCAATTTGTACTAATGTTTTATATTTCGTGTATTTCGTATCCTTTGTGGGTTTTTGAATAATTGTATTAATAAAAATATAAATAAAAGGTTTTTCATGATTACAAAACGAATTGTCTTAAAATTCCCTCCAACCTTAGTTGATAAACCTATAGCATGTCAACTGGTAAAAGATTATAATCTGGAATTCAACATATTAAAGGCATCCGTGACTCCCAGAGAAGAAGGAGTACTTGTACTGGAACTGAAAGGTAAAAATGCAGATTATAAAGCCGGAGTGGATTATTTAAAAAAACTTGGACTGAATATTCAACCCCTTAAAAAAGATGTGGTTCGTAATGAGGATAGATGTACCCATTGTGGTCTGTGTGTGGGAGTATGTCCTACTGATGCATTAAAAGTTAACCAGGAAACCAGAAAAATTGAATTTGATGATTCTAAATGTTTGGCTTGTGAGTTATGTATTACTGCCTGCCCCACCTGGGCCATGGAACTCCATTTTTAGATTATTATTTAGACAGGATGTACAGGATAAACAGGATTAAAACATATAATAAATCTTTCCAACAATTATAAATATAAGGTAACAACTTTTTTTAAAAAATTTTAAACTATTATCTTGTATATCCTGTCAATCTTGTCTTTTCAAAGAGACTATAAATTTATTATCTCAGAACTTGGAATAGAAAACAAATTTCCTCCCAAATGATGAATGGTTTTTGCCTCCTTATTTTCAACCAATAACCTCTCCTTAAATGTACCCTGGTTTGCCCAGGCTTGCACCACAACTGCAATAAAAATACTCACCTTGTCTAATTCTACCACCTTGTTTACTTTGCATTCACTATACCCTACACAATTACTGGGTACCAGGGCTTTCACTTTTTCAGCACAGAAGGATATAATCTTAAATTTCGTAAATTTATCAACTTCATATCCTGATATTTTACCTGTTTTTATAACCATCTCTGTCTGGCTTTTATGAGGAACACAGACAATGAACTCCTGTGATTTTTTTATGTTTTCACTTGTTTTATGGCGTTTTCCAATTACAGTAAGAAGGGTAGGAGGATTTTTCCCAACTGGACAATTCCAGGCAATGGGAGCAATGTTAAAGGTTCCTTTCTCATCTCTGGTTGAAACTAAAATGGTTGGACCGTGATTTATTAATCTATGGGATGATTCGATTGGGATTTGTTTGAAATTATGCACTATTATAATCTCCTTTTTTATTGTTTAAGTTACAGGGCAACAAATTATTCAGATTAAATAATCTTACTTAGCAATAAAACTAGTAACCTGCAGGGGCCATGTGCTCCAAGTATTAATACTTTTTCGATATCCGCAGTACGGCTGGGTCCAGCCACCAGGACCATATTCTTTGCTTTCTCCTCAGGAATTTTTTCAAACAATTCAAACTGATCTGTTACTAAATCCTGATCTGATAAAAGAGCAATCACTGTATCGGCTAAAAAATGGGGATAAGAGGTTCTGGAATCATCATAGGGAAAAACTAAGGCGCCAATATCAGCCACTCCATATGATGCTTTAACCAGAGCCAGAGGAACAGTTGCTATTCTCTCCTTTCTTTTCCTTCCTGAAGATGTACTAGCCCTCACAATCCTGTAAGCATCCCTACCTTTATGGAGAATGTTTAAAATATGCTCACATTCTTTTTCTCCAGAGGTTGAAATGCTCTTATAATCCTTTTGCTGAATAATTTTCTTCACCTCCTCCGCAGCTTCATCCATACTACTGACTTTTCTAAATTCACCTGAAACTTCTTCTAACTCTTGTTTAAAAAGCTTGATTTTCGAGGCTTTGTCTTGGGGAGTGTGTTTTTTTATTTGTTTAAAAAGTTTTTGATCAATTTCAGAAGTATCAATATTTTCTTTTGAAATAATATTACTGAGTTGGCTTAATATTTCTCTTCTGCTTTTATTCATATCACTATCCTATATTTCAGTCATTCGGTGTTTCTAAAATTCAATTAGTATATTCTTTCTTAAACCTTTTTCTGAAACCCTGAGCATCAAATCTTCCCAGAGACCTTTCTTTTAAATAACCAGGTGCAGGGAAAGAGCAGTTTTTAGGAAGAAGCTGCTGAAGCTTTCCTGGAAACCAAGTGGCAAATCTATATAATTTAGGATGTCTTGCCAGAAAGCTCCATATTGAAATTCCCATCCGCTCTATCATCATTGATTTACCTGCTTCTACTACCCGGTTCCTTAAATCAAGAAGGTGATCTGGAAGATTAACCATTAGAGGACAGTTATCTCTGCAAGCATAGCACAGACTGCACATAAAAGGAGCATAACGTCCCTTATCCTCACCCAGATACTGGGGGATTAAAGTTGAACCAATTGGTCCCATGTAAACCCAACCATAGGCATGCCCACCGATCTGTTGATAAACAGGACATATATTACAACAGGCACCGCATCTAATGCAAAAAAGTGTTTCACGCTGAACAGGATGCTGGGCAATATGGGAACGACCATTATCCAGCAGTATAATATGCACTTCTTCCGGCCCCTCATTGTACCTGCTGCGGCTAGGGCTGCCAATAATATTAACATAGGTGGATGATTTTTGTCCATTGGCACTGGGAGCAAGTAATTTCAAAAATACGGGAAGAGCTTGGAAGTCCGGTAGTAATTTTTCAATACCCATAAGAGCTACATGTATCCTGGGTAGAGAGAGAGATAAATGAGCATTGGCCTCATTTTCAATAACACAAAAACATCCTGCCTCGGCAATGCCAAAATTGACCCCGGTTATTCCCATATCAGCAGTAAGAAAATGTTCCCTCAGCCTTTTCCGGGCTACTGAGAGAAGCTCATGGGGATCATCTGTATAATCGATCCCTAACTTCTTCTGAAACAATTTGCCAATATCCTGTCGTGAGAGATGAAGAGCGGGCATGGTCAGATGAGAAGGAATTTTACCCTCTAACTGTACAATATATTCTCCTAAATCAGTCTCCAAGGTATTGATATTGTGTTCAAATAATGCCTGGTTCAGGCTGATCTCTTCAGTTGTCAGGGATTTTGCCTTTACGATTTTTCTAACATTTTTCTTTTTGGCAAGATTGATTACTATCTCTCTTGCCTCAACTGCATCTAGAGCCCAATGTACTTGTATGCCGTTTTCTGTACATTTTTTTTCAAAAATTTTCAGATAATCTGCTAAATTATTGATAATTTCATTTTTATATGAATGTGCCTTCTCCCGCAGTAATTCCCAGTAAGGAGTTTCATCTACTCTTTTCTGACGCCTGTTAACAGCTAAGTTGGTAGCTTTGATAACCGCTGCTCTAAGCAGAGTATTATCTAAGGCTTGTTTAATATATTTTTTAGCTTTTTGAGGATGTGGGTACATGCATGAACTCTCCTTTTTAATTACCAACAGAAAACCTTAATGTTCTTTCTTCAAGTTACCTACCTAATAAATTTTCGATTATCTATTTAACCAGTACACTCTAAAAAAACAACTCCTACGAAACTCACAAAAAATACTAAATATTTTTAACTTTAGGCACTTTTACTCATTTTTAACTTTAAACTTTTATCTAGCAATTCCGCAATATGCATGGTCTTTGCCTTCATGGTATGTTTTCTCAGATACCCCTCAATGTTCATAAGACAGCTGGAATCAGCCCCTATGCAGTATTCTGCTCCGGTTGCTTCAATGTATTCGCATTTGCGTTTTACCATGGCTAGAGAAATATCTTTGAATTTATAGGAAAATGTACCCCCAAAACCGCAGCATAAGTCAGAATTTTCCATCTCTATAAAGTCAATATCTTTAATATTTTTTATTAATGTACGGGGCTGTTTGTTAATCCCTAACTCTCGGTTAAGATGGCAGGAATCATGATAGGTTACCCTATGAGGGAAACTGCCCCTCAGATCATGTGCTCCATAAACATCTACCAGAAACTCGGTAAACTCAAAAATTTTTTTCTTTAACTCCTTTAAACCAGGTTGAAGCTCCTTACCTATGACAAGTTTATCATAAAAAATCCTGATCATAGCCACACAAGAACCTGAGGGAGCAACTACGTACTCTTTATCCTTAAACAGTTTGATAAAATTCTCTGCAATAGGAATTATCTCTTCTCTATATCCTGCATTAAAAGCAGGCTGACCGCAGCAGGTTTGATTTTCCACATACTCTACCTCAATTCCAAGATGTTTAAAAATCCTGACCATGGCAAGACCAGACTCAGGATAAAGATGTTCTGTCAAACATGGAATGAATAGGGATACTTTCATTATTCTCCCTTTCTCTGTAATCATAGTGTCAAAAACTCACCCCCTTAATCCCCCTCTCTTTTGAAAAATAGAGGGAGAAATAATTTTCATTAATCATTACAAGTCAAAATTTTTGTATTTTTCAGTTACGTCTACTTAATAGGAAAATACATTCCCTTTAATCAACACTCTAAGCCCTCTTCTTTTTTCTAAAAAGTAGGGAGTTGGTGGACGAATTTTCCTGCCACTATGGTTCAAAACTCTTGACCGCAGGTCCATCCAAAATTTCCTGATTGATAAACACCTCCTGTTTGAATCTTGCAATCCGTTCTGCTAAAGCAGCATTATGGGCTGCCTGTTCCAGAGTAGTGCTACTGGTGGATATAACACCATAGTTAGCAACCACACAACAACCCTTATACCATCTCAGCATATTCAGGATAGGATTATCAGGAGTTAAATGATTAAGTTGTGTCATATCTACCAATCCCAGCCTGGGATTACAATACCTTGCTTCAGCATCAATAGCATTTATCACAGGATGCTGCTTAGCAGTATAAGAGACAGAAGATGGTTCGCGGTAAAGCACCTTGTTTTCATATTTTTCAGCCAGAATAACCATTCCTTCTGCTACAGCCCCAGGACTGAAAGTGATCATACAGGTATTCTGATCAGTATGTTGATAGATGAGTTTATGTATCTTCAGAGCAAGACTGTCATCAGCTTCTGGTTTAATCGACTTTTTCAATAAAGGAATCCTAAATCCTTCAGGTAGAGCAGACAGGGGACAGAATATCATCCCATCTTTCGAGACTTTCTGACTCATAGAGCCAGTGGCAAAACCACCCAGATGGTTATTGTAATTATACACCAACCAATGTTTAAATTCCTGGATAACTACTTCATCTTTTACCTCACCACCGTTAAAATCAATATCTTTGAATTGTTGTGGTTTTGGGGATAAAAAATTTTTCCTTTCTTTGGAGTGTATAAGTCTCTGTATCTCAACCACATCTATTCCTCTACGCCTCAGATGGATAGCAATCCCTGCACTTATTTCAAGTACAGTTATGAGATGAAGAGCTTCTTCTGGTGAAGGTACCCTTACAAAGAAACCGTGAGTTCGAACAATTGTAGATTTTTTTTCAACCAGATATTTAGGGATTCTTTCCTCCATTTCTGCTGATCCTACTGGCTGAAAGTAGCTGCCCACTGGAACACTTCCCACATACAAAGCCCCCAAAATATCTACTGATAGGAAAAGAAACTCTTCTCTTCCTTTACTATCATTGCCCAGATATTGCAGGAAGATTTGTTTTTCTTTGGTATCAAATGAGATTATGGTAGTATTGATAAAGTGAGCATGTACTACAGAATTAACACCCTTAATACCAAGCACATTTCTATTAGTCGAGGGTTCAGTAGAGGCACGCTCATCTTCCTTACTTTTCTCAGAGAACCGGAGAGTGACTATATTAGCAGGTTTCAAGGCTGCGCACTGTGAACCTCTGGCTGTAATAAAAAATCTATCCGGATCATCCGGATCTCGTAGAGAAAGATTCCCACTGTGGGTAGTATTGCCTTTAATAACACCTAGAGCAACTCCAACCCTATACAATCGATTGTATATTTCATTGATTCTTTTGTTAGACAATACAGCACCTATGGTTTATAAAGGAAATTTTTAATGGGTGTCATCTTTTGTCATGTTTTTAATTTTTTCTTTTTGGCAGCAGGAAAAAGAATATTATTCAGAATCAATCTATACCCAGGAGAGTTTTTATGGAGATTGAGATCTGTAGGCGGATCTCCAACATAATGCCTGAAATCTTCAGGATCATGTCCTCCATAAAAAGTAAAGGTCCCTTTACCATAATTTCCATGAACATACTTAACTTCATCAGTCCCCTTTTTCTCAGCCATTATCACTACATTCTCCTTGATAACACTTTTATGAAAGGCTGTAGTCTGCCCCATAAAATTATGAATAACAGAGACGTGATTCTGAGTTAACATTGTGGGTACAGGATCATACTTGGCAGAAAACTCGAAAAGAGTAAAATAATCCTCCCTGCCAATTTGAACAGCAGTATGATCAAGAGGAGTAGTATCAATGGTTGAATATTCATAAATTGTAGGTTGAGTAAAAAGATCAAAATTTTCAAAGGCAAGACATTTGGTGTAATCCAATTTACTTTTATAGTCGGGATCTAGGGGATCTCCATCAAAAACAATATCACAGATATCTGTATTCTGAGCTGCCAAAGCAATATCATAGGAATCTGTTGCAGAGCACATGGCAAATAAAAATCCACCTCTTTGGATATAGTCTGTGATTTTTTTTACTACAGAGAGTTTTAATAAGGATACCTTAGGGAATCCAAGCCGTTTTGCCTCTTTTTCATAGAGTTGCTGCTGTTTAACATACCAGGGTGCATTTCTGTAGGAACCATAAAATTTGCCATACTGCCCAGTAAAATCTTCGTGATGAAGATGCAGCCAGTCATATTGGTATAATTTCCCCTCTATAACTTCTTCATCCCAGACTTTATCATAGGGGATTTCAGCATAGGTAAGAGATAGAGTAACAGCATCATCCCAGGGTAGATGATTGGGCGGTACATAGACGGCAATGGTGGGTGATTTTTCCAAAAGAATTACCTCCATGTTACTATTTTCAATGGTATGCAGAATGGAGGCAACTGAGGAACTAGAAATTCTTTCATATGAAACACCAACAATGCTGCATCTGCGTATTACAGCTTCATCATATTCTATAAGAAAAGAACCGCCTCTGTAATTTAAAAGCCAGCGTACATTAATCCCATGTTCTAATGTCCAAAAAGCAACACCATATGCCTTGAGATGGTTATTCTGTTTCAGATCCATGGGAATCAGAATACTGGTAGATTGTACAGAAGAAATACATATTAGTATAAAGATAACAATAATAATTTTACTCTCTTTCATTATTTTGCCTTTTCTTCAATACTGCGAATTCTCAGTCTTACTTCTTCTTTTAACAGACTGGCGGGAAAATTTATGAGCAGGTTTTCATAATATTTAACTGCCAATTTTGTTTTCCCCTCTTTTTGGTACACCCAACCTATTCGTTCCAGAGCTCTATCTGTCAGTTTGTCTGAAGGATATTGTGCTAAAAAATTTTCAAATGTTTTAATACTTTGTTTAAATTGTTTTAACTTGATGAGAATAGATCCTTTTTTTAACAAACCGTATTGAACAATATTACTCTCAGTATAGTCTGAAAAAATAGAATCAAGAAAAGCAATAGCTTTTGTATACTCTCTTTGTTCTTCATAGTATTCAGCCCTGGCTAAAAGTCTCAAAGGTTTTGGAGAATCTTTAAGGTTCTGTTTGATCAGCATTCTTAATTCTAATCCATCATTAAGTGATTCTTCACTAAGGTATTTCTCATCAATATCTTGGGTAGAAAGTTTACCAAGATATTCTATAGATTTATCAAATTTACCATTTAAATAAAATATCCTGCCTAATGCTACTATAGCTTTTATCCAGAATTTATTCCTATGAGTAGTATATTCTTCTGCTGCCTCCAGATAAATTTTTTCTGCTTTCTCAATTTTACCCTGAGCAATGAGGCATTCTCCAAGAGAAAAACGGCTGGTATAGTGCTGTTGGGGATTAAGGGATTGATTGATCAGTGATCTGTACAGAACCTCTGCATTATTGAATTCATTAAGTTCATCTTTAAGAATTCGTGCTTTTTTTAACATTGCCTGTACTGCATAAGGAGATTTTCTCTGGTTTACATATATCAGGTTATAATATTCTACTGCCTGTTTATTATTATCCTGTGCTTCCATAGTCTGTGCTAATCCATAGTATACTTTTTCCACAGGAATGAAAATTGTATCAGCTTTCAAAATTTTTTTGTAAGCCTTTTCAGCCATTACAGGTGATCCTGCCTCATAAGCTTTCTCTGCAAACATAAACAGTATATTTTCATTTTTTTGTTTATTAGTGGGGAAAAATCTTTGAGCTGTATTCCAGCCCTCCTGGAAACATTCAGTTTCAATAAAATATTTTATAAGTAATTCTTTTAAAACAGTATTTTCCGGTTGTTTTTTAATGGCCTTTTTAATACATGTAGAAACTGTAGTAATGATTTGATCAGAACCTTTAAATCGATATAGCTTTGCTTCTACAGTGTTATAGCTTTTAGGATGATTATTTAGATATTGTGTCAATTCTTCAGTTGCCTCTTTAAAATGTAGAAGCGCTTCATAAATATTTACTATGTTCAAAGTGAAAAGATCTTCATTATTTATTTTTTTTCTTCCCAGCAGATATACCTGCAAAGCTTCTTCCAGAAGTCTCTCATTAATCATACTGGAGGCAACTTTATAATACATGGTTCTATTCTGGGAAAATTTTTGGAGTATAGAATTCCAGATTTGCATTGCTTGGGTATATTTACCTTGGCGATAAAAAACTCTTGCTTTAAGTAAGGTGTAGTCAGGATTGATATCTCCCTGTTTTTCTTTCTCATCAATTAAGGTAAGAAGCGTGCCATAGGATTGAGTTTTCATCAAGATATTACTATAGCGCAGAAACACAACTACATTATCAGGATGATTCTGATAAATTTCCTCTAAAAATTCCTGGGCATTTTGGAAGCGGCCGTGATTTTCCAGTTGTTTGGCAATATTCAGTTTTTGGTTCAAAGATTGGGTAAAACTGGAGGATGGTAGAAATAAAGAGAAAAAAATAAATACTACTATGATAGATTTTAAATCATACAATCTCATTAACTACTCCTTTTTCTAACCAACCTGGTGTTAAAATACAAAAAAATACAGGAAAATTCTATAAAAAAACACAAAATAGTTAGAATTTATATAAAAAACTAGATAATATTAAATTGCAAAAAGTGAATTAATTTTATATCTGAATTATTCTTCTTTATCCATTTATGACATATGTGTACTAT
>CAYUAG010000033.1:13112-19711 GCA_964442615.1 uncultured bacterium | reverse complement strand
GAATAATTTAGGAATAATAATTTATAAAAATAATTAAGAAAGTCAACCTTTTTTTTAATTTCTTTTTTAAATTTCAATTTTTATAAAAATTATTAATTTAAAATAATTTTTAATTCGAATAATTAAATTTAATTAAAATAAAACAACCATAAAAAAATAAAATTGATTAATACTAATATTATAATTACATTTAATTATAGGGCAAAGGAAAACTACTATTTTAAATTCAGTGCTATTTTATTGAAAAGCTGTTTAGACTTCTACTCTCCATCTATAAAAAATCTTGAATATTATCCCTAGTATGTGTAAATTTTAATAAATACCTAATTGGGTGGAATAAAAATAATACTATAATAAAAAAGGAGCTATAATGATTAATAAAAAAATTATTATCATAGGAGCCGGACCAGGTGGTCTGGCTGCCGGGATGCTTCTTGCTCATCAAGGATACAATACTACAATATATGAAAAACAGGAATACATAGGAGGACGTAATTCTTCTTTTAAACTTGGAGATTATGTTTTTGATCTTGGTCCTACCTTTTTCATGATGAAGGATGTGCTGGAAAGTATTTTCCATACAATCGGTAAAAACATGGAAGATTATTTTGAAATTAAACACCTTGATCCCATGTACCGTTTGAAATTCAACGGAGAGCGTGAGCTCTATCCTTCCCAGAACAAGGAAAAAATGGAACAAACCCTGGAAGCATTTGCTCCGGGAAGTTTTAAGGGATATCTGAAATACTTAAAAAAAGAAGAGAAAAAATACAGTAAACTCATCCCCTGTCTCTCCATGCCTTATGGAAAACTCAGTGATTACATATCCTGGCAGTTACTCAGTTCCCTGCCCTATCTTGATGCTCATACCAGTCTCTATAAAGTTCTGGGACGTTATTTTAAAAATCCCGATGTGCGTATAGCTTTTACCTTTCAGGCCAAGTATATTGGCATGTCTCCCTGGAGTGCACCCGGCATCTTTAGTATTATATCTTATATTGAACATGGGGATGGTATCTACCACGTTACAGGAGGACTTAACCAGCTTTCCCAGGGTATGAGTAAAGCCTTTCAGGAAGAAGGTGGTACTGTACGGACCAGTACCCAGGTTGAAGAAGTTTTAATACAGAATAAAAAGGTAGTAGGTGTTCGGTTAAAAAATGGCAAAGAAGTTAAAGCTGATTATGTTATAATCAATGCTGATTTTGCTCAGGCCATGAAAACCTTGATTCCGGCTGAACACCGGAAAAAATATAAAGATGCGGTTTTGGAAAAGAAAAAATACTCCTGCTCAACTTATATGCTCTATCTAGGAGTAAATAAAACCTACCCTGATATCCCCCATCACAGTATAATTTTTGCCGATGATTATAAAAAAAATGTAGAAGAGATTACTAATACTAAAATATTGTCTGATGATCCCTCTATATATGTCCAAAATGCCTGTGTTTCAGATTCAACCCTGGCTCCAAAAGGAAAATCCACACTTTATGTACTGGTTCCGGTTCCCAACAATAAAAGTCACAGTGATTGGAATCAGGGAAAAATGCCTTTTCGTGATAAAATTATCAATTTATTGGAGACTCGTGGTGGATATAAAGGATTGAAAAATAGTATTGAACAGGAAAAAATCATTACACCTTTCGACTGGGAACAAGAAAAAGATGTATTTAAAGGGGCAACCTTTAACCTGGCTCACAATATGGGACAGATGCTTTATTTCCGTCCCCATAACCGCTTTGAAGAGTTTGACAACTGCTATCTGGTTGGAGGTGGCACTCATCCTGGTAGCGGTCTGCCCACTATTTATGAATCAGGAAGGATTTCCGCCAACCTGATCATCAAGAGAGATGGAACAAAGTAATATAGAGCTTTTTTGATCAGAAATATTCATCTTCATTTCAAAAAGGGAGCTAACATGTCAATTAAAGGATATGATCTTAAGAAAGATGTATACTATTTTATGGGAATAAATATTTTCTGGATATTCATTCTGATACCAACTGCCAGCCAGGGTCAGCAGCTGACTGCCAGTCGGGCTAACTCACCCATAACGATTGACGGCATTCTGGATGAATCTGTATGGCTGCAGTCTGACTCAATTGATACATTCTATCAGTTTACACCCCAATATAATGCCCCAGCTACATTTTCTACCATTGTACGTACTGCCTATGATGAAAAAATGCTCTATTTTGCCTTTGACTGTAACGATCCAGATCCTACAAAAATCACCACCCGGGAAACCAAAAGAGACGGCGAAATTTTTGAAGATGATGCTGTAGCTATTGCTCTGGATACTTTTGATGATAATAACAGCGCTTATATGTTTGCGATTAATCCCCTGGCTACTCAGATGGACGCTCTTTTTGCTGATAATGGCAGAACCACAGATTCTAACTGGGATGAAACCTGGTATGCAGCAGCTCAAATAAATGATAGAGGTTGGAGCTGTGAAATCGGCATTCCTTATAAATCATTAAAGTATAATGTTAATTTAACTGAGTGGGGATTAGGAGCCGGCCGCTGGATTGCACGTCTAAAGGAAGAGCATTTTATTGATAAAGATCTCATGTCTACTACCCGGGTATCTCAGTTCGGTTCCTTGACTAATCTTAACCTGAAAGAATTTTCAGTTAAAAAATATACCTTTATCCCTTATATTCAGGGGGAGTTCGAGCAAAGAGAATCTCCTAACCGGAATATGGGTCTGGACGCACGTTTCAATCCAATCAGTAATCTGGGAGTGTCATTCACCCTTAATCCTGATTTTGCTACTATCGAAGGGGATGTGGAACAGGTGAATCTCACCCGGTTTGAATTGAGCTACCCGGAAAAACGCCCTTTCTTTTTGGAAGGCGCAGAAAACTACTCTACTCGTATAGAGCAATTCTATTCCCGGCGGATTGGTGAAATTCCCTGGGGTGCCAAAATCAATGGCAAGGTGAGCAAGTGGAAAATAAACGGTTTGATTACTGAATCCGATCCCAGCACAGCCGGAGCAGAAGAGGAACCAGGTAAAGATGCACTTTACACTGTGTTTCGCCTCAACCGCGAATTTAACAATGGTTCCACTCTTGGACTTATTGGTGCTAACCATAGTTACCAAGAACAGAACAGCGGCTCCCTGGGACTAGCTGCCACCCTCTTTTTCACTGACCAGCTGGGTATGACCTCACAACTGATCAAGTCCCATGGTACGGCTGATAAAGGGACCTGGACCTACTTTATTCGTCCCGCCTATGACTCTCAGTTCAGCCATTTTCACCTGCGGTATTCCCATTATGGTACTGGGGTAAAGGAAAATATGAATGCCATAGGTTTTATCAGCCATGATGACCGCAAGGAATTCGATACCAATATCCAGCATACCTTCTGGATTAACCAGTATGGATTTGATTCCATTCTACCCTCGGTTAATTACAATCAATACTGGAGTCAGGCTAACTATCTACGAAGCTGGGACCTGGATGCAGATATTGAGATAGATCTTTTGAAAATGTTTAGTCTGGAGCTATGCTATAATGCTGATTTCAAAGCAGAATATGACCCCTACTTTGAAAAAGATTTCCAGAATCATGAATGGAGCTTTGATCTGGGCTTTGATAACAATCGTGGATTCTCGGCCAGCCTGGAATATGCCCAGGGAGAAAGATACGACAGCCAGCTGGAAACCATTGAAGGCGGTTTTGAGTTGAAGGTCATGGAGGGCTGGAATATGACCTATCAGTTCGAGAAAACCTGGTTGATGCCTGGTGAGCCCGATGATAATAGCTGGATTCATTACCTTCGTACCAGTTACTATGTGAATAATGATCTGTATGTTAAGCTTTTCTATCAAAACAAATACGAACTCTACAGCTTCTGGCACAATCCTGACTTTAATTTGTTGCGTAAGACCTTCCAACTGGTACTGGTCTGGCGTTTTCTTCCTCCCTTTGGTTCATTACAGCTCGCCTATCAGGAAGGGACCACACGTTACACGGAAGAGGAGGGTCGAGGCAGGACCTTCTTCACTAAATTGGCCTGGGTTTTTTAACTGTACTAGCTGGTCAATCATGATCCTCAAAAAGCAGGCTGCCCCAGGGTGATTTAAAAGCAAGATGAATAATCCCTTACTGAGGGGAATTAACTACTTTTTGTATTGGCTGGATTTGGTTTTGCTCAATTCTATCTACTGTATATATTTATTTTTCAGATATTTTTGCAACCCACCCTCCCCCTGGAGCCATTTTTATCCTGATCTTACTATTACGATTTACTACTTTTTCATATTTTCTAAAATCCATGGCATAACGATCTGCATTAATTCCATCTTCATACATTGAAGCAAGATATTCACCTTCTGTAAGAAAGTCCAGGTCAATTTCAAATTCCCGGGGAGACCAGTCTGTCATGGCTCCCAGATACCAATCCGAATCCTGCTTTCTAGCTATGATTATATAATCGCTAATTTTCGCATCTACAACCAGGGTTTTGTCCCATACTGTTGGTACCGAAGATAAGAATTCCATACATTCTTTTTCTCTCAGATAATTCGATGGACTATCACAGAGCATTTGCAACGGACTTTCATAAACTACATACATAGCTAATTGGTGGCAACGGGTTCCCATACTCATGGGCCGGTTAAATATTTTCCTGAAATTTTTTTTCTGGGCATTGATCATAGCACCCGGAGTGTAATCCATGGGACCGGCAACCATGCGGATGAAAGGCAGAATTAGATTATGTTCAGGAGTTTGAAGATCACTCCATTTACTTTGCTCCAAACCTCTTACTCCTTCTCTGGTGATTACATTGGGATATGCCCTTCTTAAACCACAGGGTGCATAGGCTCCATGAAAATCCACTAACAGGTGTCTTTGGGCAGCTTCTCTGGCAATCCAGTGATAATAATTCACCATCCTTTGATCGTTCCTCTGCATAAAGTCAACTTTTATTCCCTTAATCCCCCATTGTTCAAATTGATCCAAAGTTTCTTTTAATTGCCTTTCCAAAGGATTCCACAGTACCCACAGTATAATATCCACATTTTTACTTTTAGCATATTGACAGATTTCCTGAACATCAATATCTGGAGCTTGCTCCAATAAATCAGTGGTTTCTGACCAGCCTTCATCTAAAATCACATAATCAATATTGTATTGAGAGGCAAAATCAATATAGTATTTATAGGTTTGGGTATTGATACCTGCCCGGAAATCCACGCCATAAATATTGTTGGCATTCCACCAGTCCCAGACTACTTTTCCAGGTTTAATCCAGGATGTATCCTTTATTTTTAATGGTTTTGCCAGTTTATATACCAGCTGGCTTTTTACCAGATCTTTGTCCTTTTCCGCCAGGATAAAAACCCTCCAGGGAAATAAACGGTCTCCCCTGGTTTGAGCTATATACTCTGCCCTGGTTTCCACAATTTGGTCGCGATCCGGATTTTTCCCTGGTATTGCTTTCAGAACCAGAGCCGGAAATTGGGCAGATAAGCTGTTATTATTATTTCCATTAAAAAATATACCCGGGTAATCCTCCAAATCTGATTCGGTAATTACTATATTGGACTCGTTTTCAGTTTTTACCAGAAATGGTACACTGCAGAATTGATCTTTTTCAACTTCACTAATTGTAAGATAATCATAGTATCTCTCAAAATGAGTTATAAAACTTGCTTCCTCAGGAAAATAGGTAAAATAATCATGGGCAAAATTAATGGTGACCTCTTCATTCAAAATCTTAATTTCATCAGGGAAAAAGGTTCTAAACCGATAGGCACATCCATCATTGTAAGCTCGAAAGATAAGGCTGTAATTATTTTTAAAAACCAGGATCAGTTCATTATACTGGTCTTTTATGAATTGATCTTTCAAGCTGATGACCGGTTGTAAAATATCATTATGACTCTGTCTTTTGAGATCAACAAATTCAGGATTCTTACCCAGAATCCTTTTCTGATCAAGACTCAGGGAAATAGGAGAAGGTTTAATTACTTCTGTTCCTCTGAATTGAATGGAATAGGTGATTCTTTCATTAATTTCTATGGTAACTTGAATGTGCTGGTCAGGAGATTCTAACTGATATTCAAAAGAGTAAAGAGGGGATATACATACGATGAAAAAGAACATAACTAAAAATATCTTTCTCATTTCATACTCCTTTAGTTTTTATATTTACCAGTTGATGAATTTGTTAAATGAAAAATTTTGATTATGTACCTTATAAGATAAGCATTGGATTTGATCCATTCAAGGAAAATTTATAGTATAACCAATCTTAAAAAAAAGTAATGAGAGACAGTTAAAATGCAGTATCAAAATTATCCCCAAATCACTTCACTTATAATTAAGAGAATGGGAATAGAAAAGGTTTTTAAAAACTTAAAAATCACAATATACATGGTTTTGCATAAAAACATTTCCCCCTCTCTTTTTCAAAAGAGAGTGGGATTAAAGGGATGAGTTTTATAACAAAATCCATAGTAGAGGGAGCTTATGCAACTATCAAAATAATAAATACTACTTTATGGATAATTTTTCGTTAAGATAGTTTGATATCTTATCAATAAATCTTTTTGCTTCTGAAAGATAATAAGAAATCAATTT
>CAYUAG010000033.1:0-13102 GCA_964442615.1 uncultured bacterium | reverse complement strand
TTGAAAAGTTTGACATATTCTTTTGATAATAATCCAGTTTTTATGAATTCTTTATTAAAATAACCTTTTACTTGACCGTGTTTTGAAAATGTTTTTTCATTTAACATAAGTAAGGCTTGAACCGCATAGAACATGGAATAATAAATACGATTCATAGCAGGAATAAAAAGTTTATTCTCAAACATTAGTTTTGCAGCCTGCAATGACTCATTTGCTCGTTCCAATCTGTATTTTATAATTGTAATTTTTTCTTCTTCATTCAAATTACAATACCTTCTCTTTCTATTTTTTCGTATATTGGAATAGTTATGTTGAAATCTTCAGGAACAGCAATGACATCAATAAGGCATTCATATTCTAATTCTAAATCATAAGCGATTGCAAACAAATCTTCTTCAATTTCTCTGGTTACTTTGGGAAGTTTTATCATTATATCAATATCAGAATATTTGGTATGGTCATCACGTACTGAAGAACCAAATAGTTTTACTTCAATTATATTATATTTTTCTTTTACAAGGCGTTTAAATTCTTTAGTTATAAAATTTATTTTTTCTTGATCCATTATTTTACCCCCTATTAATTTTTCTAATTAAATCTTAGAAGAATTTAATAGTATTTATATAAAAAATCAAATTTTTATTATACATCATTAAAGAATACAATCCGAAATAAATATGCTGATTCATAAATAACAGGTGTTAATTGTTATTATACAAGGTCAGACTGACTTCCGAAATTTATGTAAAATGAGAACAACCAGAAAGAGTTCAATCAGGGCTATACCTTCAAAGGTAAAAAATGCCAGTAATCTCTCATTATAAAATTTTTCCCATCCCAGTCTGTTCAGCATTATAATGGGAGTGATTATCATTTCAACAACAAACATACCTATGCATATATAATACAAAAGAATTTTTTGGGTCACCATTCCCAGGGAAAGAAAAAGCAAGGGCACTAGTCCGAAAATTATTGAAGAGATAACGGCCCGGAATGCACATACCAGGCCATTCTGTAAATATAAATAAAAAAGAATTGGGGCACAGATAACCAGAAAAATAAAAATGTAGAATATTTTTTTCATTATTCTTTTTTCTTTTTCTTATCAGTGCAGGGATGATGTTTTGTATCCCCATGACATTCACGGATTTGTTCTTCAGTACATTTTTCTGGTTTCTCTGTGAGTTTATCCGGTTGCTCACAACAACAGTTTTGATTTGAATGTTCAGTACACATATTACCTCCTTAAAATAAGTTAACAATTATAAATTAATAAGCAACTGCTTATTAATCTAAATAAAAAAATTATTCTTTTTCTAGGATAACAAATTCTTCTCCCAGATGTTTCTTTACACTCATTTTAAAATCATGCAGGCGGCGTTTATCCATTTGGTAATGTATTATGGATCCGTATCGGTCACTTTTTACCAGACCAGTATCTTTTAAAATGGCCAGATGCTGGGATACCGCAGGCTGGGTAATGTTTAATTTTTTGGTGATGGCATTAACGCATAACTTTTTATCCCGGATAAGTTTAAGTATCCTGATCCGGGATTCCGATGATAATGTTTTGAATATTTTTGATATTTCATGGGAATTCATGTTATAAGCCGATACTTTTATAATCTAAAAAAATTATTTTTCCTTCAACCTGTAAATCCTAATATTTCTCTTAAAATAGGACTAAGCTGTCTCATAGCTTGAATAGCTTGACGAGCTTCTTCACGTGTAGCAGATTCGCCAGGGTAACGAAAAGCTACTGCAAAGGGATTAAGATATGCAAGTAGTTCTCTGTACATTTCTAGTTCCGGTACAATAGGTAAGCATAATTTCATTAAAGCTAATAAATCATGAACTTTTTCAAACCGTATATTTTTTGATTGTAAAATTGCTTTGAGATATTTTTCCATGGCCTGTTGAGCATGAAATCCAGCTGCGTCATAATTTGGATGTTTCCTTGCCCTGTATTCTCTCAAGGCAGTATGATAATCTCCTTCAGCTTTATCAATCCATTCTTTAATTAGTCCGTTCATAAATAACCTTTCCATGGTTGATAATATCTTCTATAAAAAAATCACAATTCTGCAGACGTTTTTTAATCTGCTCTGGAGTTTTGACAATAATATCTAATGGAAATAAATGTTCTAAATTCAATGCTATTTTTGAGCTTAAAGTGAATGGTGATTCATCTGTATCAATTATAACTAACAAATCTACATCACTTTGCAGGGAAGGATTCCCCTTAGCATATGAACCAAATAAGATTATTTTTTCAGGATCAAATTTTTCAACAATGCGTTTAGTTTGGGCTTCAATCTCATCCAAATTTGCACATCGTTTACCAATTATTGAGGTTGAATCTTTCATATATTCTTCCATAATACAATTTTATACTTATAAAAAAGGAATTTTATTATAAGCCTTCACTTATTATTTCATAAGCACATGCTAACATAATAAATAAAAATAGTGATGTCAAGAAAAAAATTTATTTTTTTTGGTTGGGGATATAAGATTGTTGGGGTGGTTGTTGTAAGTGTGGGATCTGAAAAAGCTGGGAGTTAAATCTGCAGGAGTGGGAGATACTGGGGGGTAGTAAAATAGAATTGGAACATAGTATATACAAAATTTAGTAAACAAACAATTTATAAGTTCTATGGAAACATTCTCGTTTATAATTATTTTTTCTTTTATCTAAATTAAATAAATCATCTGAGATAAAATATTTAGCATATGCTTTAATTTTATCTGATGGATATTGACCTAATAATAGTAATTGAGCCTCGCTCTCAGTCTCTGGTATCACAACAATAAAAACATCAGCATTCTCTTCATATAATGTTTGAACAGAGGAGACAACTGTAACTAATAATTTCCAGAGAGTAGCGGTGTTTACTTTCTCATTTTTTGTTAGGAATACATACCAGTTATAATTTATTTTTTTTATTTTGTTTTTACCAAATTCTCCATACAGCATTTCATAAGCCATACTATCAGGAAGCCTTATAGGTGCACATTTGGGTATAACACCAGGTTGAGTCTTTGTCTTTACAATATCAAAGCAACTAGGTATGGATTGACTATAAATGATAGAATAAAATATAATCGTCAAAATAAAAGTATATATTTTTTGCATTTTACTATTCCTTTAATAAATTTAATTACAACTTGATAGCTCCAGGATTTTATCCTATAGTATATATTTTAAAGAGTGCTTGGTCCTTGCTTGTGAATCGGTTACCGACTGGTGTCCTGTAAAAAATTGGAAATCTTAAGTAAAATTTCATTTATAAATTGTGGCTTCAATTTGATTAATTAACTGAGTTTTTAAATCAGCGGGTGATGACCATTTTATATGATTATATTGCCGTGTATCTAACATATTTTTTAGTGTATCAAAATCGGTATCTTTACAAGTCCATATTACATTTATATCTAATGCCTTAGCAAAGCCAGCTTCGAAATATACATTATGTCTATGTCCAGTAAAATCAGCTACTATTAAAGAACTTTTCCTAATTTCTGCTATTATTCTATTACATATTTTTTCATTATGTTTTTCCAAGTCAACTCGAATAGGTTTAAATCCTGTTTCATCAAGTGCCTTGAAGAATCCATTTTCCCATGCATCATCCATTTGTTTATCAAACCACATTGCTACAAATGCCCTGTTTGTTTTTTGGGGGGTTCTTCTTAATTCGGATATTCTTTTCCAACCGTCTATTGTTAATCTATAACCTTTATTTCCGGTAGGTTCAATATAATTTAATTTTTCACGTGCATTTCTAATATAGTATCCAAATTCTTGTTTACTTTTAGCAAAGAGTAATGGATAATCAATAGTTAAATCAAAATTTCTACATTCACCTGGAAACGATGTTTTTCTAATTATATGTTCGAGCAATAAATCTATCGTCCCCAATACATCTGGTTTAGCCATTGAATCTTTTAATGTTTTTAATTTATCAGTAGTAAGGTATATTTTATCTCCTTGTTCAAATCGATTACGAACTATGGCTGATAATAAATAGCGTGGCCCATATGGATCGAAGCTCATACGTGCTGCCTCTTCTGTAATTTTATAATGACCACATTTAGGACATTGAATATTAAATGTATGGTTTTTTTGACTTATGACAACTTTATCATAAGTACAAATTGGACAATTATTTAAACTATGATTATTCATTTTATACTCCTAATTACTTGATTGTATCTGAGTACAAACCTGTTGTGTATGAATTAAAGAGTGCTATGACTTCTTTTATGAATTGACCGAGAATAAAACCAACTTTATCAAGAATACATTAATAGTTCGGAATTTCTAACCCATGTTTTGCCAATGTGGGGAAAAGTAGTTTCTTATACCATTTAACTGCTTTTATATATTTATACCAGGATGTTTCTTTGTATTCCTTTATCAAATGTACATCCACTACCTCACGGTTATTAAATTTTTTCTTTTTGTAATCTTTAAAGGCTTCCTGCAGCCATTTCTGATCATTGTATTTAATGTTATCCTGTCCTTTTTTGAAAAGTTCCCTGTCAAACATAAATCGCTGCCACATTTTTTTCTTTTTCTTTATTTTTGCTGGTTTTACTAATATTTCTAAAAATTTTTCCATGTGCTTATTACCAGATAAATTGTTGTCTTTAAAATTAGGATTTTTATCCAGATATGTATCGATTTTTTCCTTCATCTTCTTAAAGGCTTCGGTAAATCTTTGTTTGTTATCCACATTGCTCTTTTCATAGGCAAGACCTTTGAAAGTATCACTGGGATCGAATTCATAAGACCATGATAAGTAAGGAGTGTCAGGATTCATGACCGCCTGGCCGTGCCCATAAGCAGGCATAAATCTATCAAAATATAAATCAAATCCTTTTTTTGTAAATCGCCTTGTGAACCATCTTAATATCTTAATAACCTTTGTTTTCCAGTTAATATCCAGGGGTTTTCCCCGGAGTTTTTCAATATCATTTTCTTTGCTGATTAATCCTGAAAAACCCTGATGTGCAAATGTATCAGCATAGGTGTGTAACAGCATACCAAATTGTTCCGGTTCGGCCTTATAGCTTTTTTCAATAATGTCATTGATTACTTTACAATCCGCAGCACACCGCATTTTTTTTGTAAAAACCCTGCCTTTACACCCCGGAATAAAATGAAATGCAGCTGTATTGTTTATCATTGCTTGATAGTTGAGAGTTTTTATCATGAAATAAGAATGACAGGTGGCAACATTGACGAGTATTTGCTTTCCATCTCTTTCTTTAAAAAGTTCATCTGATACTTTAGGTTCTGAAAATCTAAAATGATTGATTTTTGCATCATCTACATATTGAGATGCATAAGCGAGGCGCAGGGCAATTTCTTTTTTCATCCCGCAGATTCTGCAAAGAGCCAATACTGCATAATAATGTGATGATTTTTCCATGATTAATCCCCCTTATTAATTTTTATTTAGATTATTTATAAAACCAAGGTTTATCCTTGGAGTGTATGCTTTAAAGAGACCTAAGCTTTCGCTTGTAAATAATCTGGGGGTAGTATCCCAAGGCGATAGATTCAGTCTCGTTATGTAGTTTATTATCATTTATATTCATCTGGCCAAATTAAACTCATTACTAAACTGTATTTTGGTAATGCCTTTATCTGTTCTTTTAACAAAATATTTTTACCAGATTGCATATTTTCCATCCAAGCTGATCCTATTACTGTTTCTGGTTCTGAGTAAGTCAAACCTTCATGGAAAAAATCATATGCACAAGAATTCTTACTAATTTTTGAACCTGGTGAGATAATTCGATATGGGAATTCCTTATTACTATAAAACCATTTTACAACACCATCTTTAGACACTATTAAAACACAAGGGTGATCAGCATAATCTATATATTTCAAAGTAGTTGATGTCAATGAAGTATTAAATATATCTGCAATATTTGATATTTCTTCAAAACTAGGAATACAGTCTTTACAATAATTACGAAATATTTGATCAGGCATAAGTAATTCTGAAGCAAAAGCATTTGATTCAGGTTCTTCAGCTCGTTTATGATACCATGATAACAGCATTTCTTCGGAACAATTGAGTAATTGATTGATCTTTTTATGTAATAAAAAATGACCAAGTTCATGTGCAATAGCAAATCTTTTTTGGCCCAATTCCTGTATATTACTATTAATAGTAATAATTGCACTTTTTCCACGTCTAACTAGTCGTGCAATAGAACCTTTAATTTCATCTTCTTTAATAAAAACATTTAATTCTGCTGCAATTGAATCAATCTCAATATGATCAGGGTGAGTGAGAGAAAATTCTTTTATTATTTTGTTCGCAGCAGCAAATGCTAAAGGATATTTTAACTTGTTACTCATCACTTGAATCTAATTCATCTTCAAGAATTTTTAAAACTTCATTTTCCAATGCAATATTCTTCAAATCTTCTTTATCAAGTTTCTTTAGTTTATGAAAATAAGCTGCAGCTAAATCATCAGGATAAATAGATTTTAAAGAATCTAAGATTTCGTTTTTTGTGTTATTAAATTGTTGATTCTTAAAAGAATTTAGTATTTTTTTAAATATTTCTGTTTTTTTCTTAGCTCTTTTGAAACGATACTTTCTTTTTAAAGAAGCTACAAACTCAACACCCTCTTTAACAACAACATCATAATCAAGCCCCTCATCCTTATACGCCTCTCTTAATTCTCCTTCGTCTTTTGACAAAGATTCAGATATTACTTCAATTAGATTATCTAGTTTTTCTTTTTTTGAAATTTGTTTTTTTGAGGAACACATTTTATACCTCATTTGTTTTCTTCTAAATATTTCTTTGTCAATCTTCTGATTCTTTTCAAAATATTATCTACCTTATTTAGAGGGAAATTCAATTCTTCAGAAATTTCACTTCTTTTATCTCCATCGAAAATGCATAACAATACATATTGCATCTCTTCATCATTTTTTGTATGATCTAATAAATATTCTTCAATATCTTTTCTTTCAAGTATTTTTAGTGTATTTGATTCTGTATTTCTTTTAGATTTTATAAATTTATCTGATGATTCATCTGAAATTTCTATTTTTGACCGTTTTACATTGTATGCTGAAGTAAGATAATGACTTATAATACTTTTTATTACACCTATTAAAAAGGGTAATAATTTTACTTTATCTGGATTCCATTTTCGTTTTTCATTTAAAAATCTAGTGATTGCTTCTTGTAAAAAATCTTCTGCTAAGTTACTTGATAAATTTCTTGCCTTTGTCATCATTAACGTATAATAGTATAAAGTTGGATATAATTTAACTAATTCATCATATTTTGGTATTTCTTGTTTAGTCATTTATCAAATACCTCCAATATCTCTACTATTAATAAATGCCAACTAAATATGCTTTTTTGCCATACTAATGGCAAGATTTCCGATTTATACGGCATTATTATATGAATTGAGTCATTAATTAAATAACTTTTAACCCTTAAAATATAAGGAGGTGATAAACATGACATTTACTGATACCATGCAATCTTTGACTTTAATAGAGATTCAAAGAGTACCTGAAGTTGAAGGTGTATACGAATTGGCTGATAGTAGTCGCTTAATTATCTACATCGGAAGATCAGTTAATTTACAAAAACGGTTAAACGAACATCTGCTTACTACCGATACTTGCCTTAAATTAGCCTCATACTTCCAATATGAGCAAACATTGAGTTCTGAAGCAAGGGAAAGGGAAATGCTTGAGGACTACAGGCGTATTCACGGTCGTTTACCCAGATGTAATGATGTAATTTAACAGCTTATGGGGTCTATCTGATATATTTGATAGACCCTAAAATTATTTTCCATGCTACCGAAAATTTTCTTTACATTCGGCAACATAAATTATTCAAGTTAAAAAGTTTCTTTCATTTAAGAGGTAACATCTAATAAAATTTGCCTTTTCCTGCTATTCATAAGCATACACATGTACTATGATAATAAAAAAATTAATTATTAATGTTTAATGATAAAAAAATATTAGCAAAATGTCAAGGAAAAAATCAAATTTACTGGATATTCATTTTGTTGTATTGCAAGTAACAGATTTTCATGCTTTCGAAGCTGTTCTTCACCTTCGGGTTTTTTAACAGAGAGACAGTAAATGATGATAAAGTAGGAAAAATAATTATTAAAGAGAAAAGATAAAAGCTCAGCCTGTAAAATACACAGAATTCATGAAAAAAATAGGTTTTCTTTCAGTGTCTTTTGACCGCAGCAGCAGGAGCTTATGCGGGGTAGTAAAATAATAAATGTAGTTTTCAATTAAGTTTTCTGATTAAATGGTGAATTTATGAAATTTAAATAAGAGGTATCAGAAACTAATAATTGAAAGGCTGATAATCTCTGTAGAACAGGAATTACTGAGTAACATTATCTTTTACATGTTTAGTTACATTACAAATTAATTCATGAATTTTAATATTTTCATCTGATAAAAAAGAATTACAATTAGTAATAACATACTCTTTTAACTCAATTTTGTCAATCTTATTATAATGCATACTTATATAATTATGAATTGTTACAATAACATAGTCTTTTACAATAGAACAATAATATGATTTTAAGTCTTTATTTGGATTATTTAAAATCTTAACTGTTACTAAACAATTTATATTATAATAATTATCACTAATTTGATTATAATCCATTGTCTCTATCTCGCATATCAGATTAGTATAGTTAGAATCTATACTATCCATTTCATTTTGTTTTAAACTAATATCATTTAATGCAAAAAATATCAATATATATGTTGTACATAAAAAAAGTATACCTAAAACAAATATAAAAATTGTTTTATATAATTTATCAATTTTATAAATCGATTTAACTGCTTTCAAAATAAAAATAATTTCTAAAAAGGCTACAAAATATATACTATAATTTATCCATGAAATATTTTTTGTAATTAGTAAAATTAGTTGCACTGGAAAAATATAAATATTGTATAATTCGACATGTAAAAGTGAAATAAATATTGTCAAATATTCACTTTCACGTTTAAAAAGTAATGCACTGATGTTTAAAAAAAATGCAATTAATAAAATTTTGAACATTGAATCCATAAAAAATAGTAAAATTTTAATATAAATGCTTGTATTGAAAATATTGTATATGTGCAAGAAATTTTTTTCATTCAAACCAGTAAAAAATTCTATTATACATGAAAGAAGTGTACTTAATATCCATATATAAAATCCTTCTTTTACCAATTTACCTTTAATAATTTTTGAAATTAATTTTTGGGGATTAGTAATAATAAGAAGAAAATTATTCATTTTTTCCCTCACTTATTTTAGATCTTTTTATAAATCTTTAGTCTGTAGTTAATATTATTTTATTATAAATTCTTTAAAGCATTATTTGAACATTTCGCAAAAATTGAATATTATTTCAGCTTTCGATATTGCTTCTCTTAATTCACTTCTACGAGGTTTCACTTCTATTTTATAACCTTTTACATAATCTGTAAGACAATCATGCAAGCATGCATCTAAATTAAAACAGAGATCATTATTAGCTTCTTTTATACAACCACTTTCACAAGTATTTAAGAATATATTCCATTTATATTTATAATGTTGGTAACTTATAAATTTCTTATTAATTTCTACTTCACTTGCTTTTAATTCTTTTTTACAATATTCTTTTATTGCATCATGCTGTTTTATTTCAGCATATGTTCGCAAAATCAAATCTATAGCATGTTTTATTAGTTTTCCTAAATTACTTTCACCAGTTATATCAATATCATTTATTGGATCATTATTTACATAACAATATGTATTTAATTCAGAACTTCTTATAGGGATCGGATCCTTCGCGGTCCACCTCCCCACACCCGCATCATAATCCCTAGCCCCAAACCTCACCAACCCGGTCTCTCTGTCAAACAATCCACCAGCATAACCAAAAGACTGAAAACCTTCATTGGTATTCACCAGTACATTCCCAAACTCGTCGTAATCAATTCGCTGAATGACATTGCCCGATTCAACATTCACCACTAAACGGACACTGCCTAAATGATCAGTAATGAACCTATAGGTGCTGTCGTTTTTCACCAAATAATCTGGTACGTGACCTTTGGTTCCGTACACAAACCGAGCTGAAATATTTCCTGTACTATCCAACGCAGCTACCGGATTAAGCTGATCCTGGTAAATCCAACCTTTCTTGAACTGCTCATTCACAACTTTCCCAACCCTACGATTCTGGCCGTCTATGATGTATTCAATGAAGTCACCATTGGGCAGGGTGGCTGAGATAAGGTTGCCTAAGAGGTCGTAGGTGTACCAAGTGGTGTCTCCGTTTACAGCTTTGTATTTCAAAGAACCGTTGGGGGTGTAGCCGTAAATAGCATCACCGTAGGAGAGCATTCTGTCCTGGGGGTCGTAATTGCCGTAAAGTGTATCGGTTGGTGTAGCATGGGAAAGCCGGTTGCCGTTGGCATCATAGGTATACTGGGAAACAAGAACACCCTTCTTCTCCACCCCGATTAATCTACCGGAAAGGTCGTAATCATAGGAATAATTATTAGTATCTGATTGTATGATTTCTGTAATATGGGTAATTCTGCCCAAAGAATCAAGGGAATAATTAGTGGAAAACAATGTTTGCTGATTCCCATCTGTATATTCCATATCAGTCAATTCCCCGTATCCGTTGTAGGAATACTGATTTTCAATATTGCCTATATCCGTACCTTTCAGTAATCCATTCAACCCGCTGTAGGTCATATTCATATCACCGGCCTGGGTGAGGAGGCCGTCATTGTCATAGGCATAATTAACCGTATGACTGTTGTTTACACTCTGGGAAACAACATTGAAGTCATTGTTGTAACTCACATCAACCTGACCCTTAACCTGACCTGACCACTCCACACTCAAAGGAAGGGAGCCGTCAAAGGAATAGGTGAGGGTATCCTGGTCCGGAGAGATGATGTGCTTCAGATGGCCGGTACTAGGATCATACTTAAAGAACAAATCGCCCTGGTCAAAGGAGATCTTAGCAGGAGAACCCACTTTGCCGCAGCCACAGCCTTCTGTTCCGTAAGTCACCGCAATGGTATCATTTTCAGAGACCATGGTATTGGTAAGCTGACGATCCAGGTTATACTGGTAAAAGGTCTCACCAGTGCTGTCTGAAGTAACCGGAGGCAGAAGGAAGTTACCCGGTCTCCCTGTCTGTTAGATTTACTGGGGTATAGCTGGAATAAAAAACAATTTAATTTATATATCATTATAAAGAGAATTATTAGAAAAATCCAACTACTATAAAAGAAGTTGAAATTTTATTTTTAACTTTTATTCTCTATTATTTATCTTTGCATTAACTTCATTATAAAACTCTATTGGCACACTAATACCAAGGGAATCCGCAAGTTTAAAAAATTTTAAAGATTTATCATAATTATGCATTTTAAAATTACAAAAACCTAAATCAAAATAAACTTCCCCCTTTTCTAATTCATATTCTTTTATACCATCAGGTAAAATGTTCAAATATTTGATTAATTCTTCTTCTAGTTTTGAATAATTCTGCAATTTTTTATAGATATTAATTAATCTTTTTCTTAAATTTAAGTCCATATTATTAATTTTTAAATACTTCTCACACAAATTTATCTTGTCCTTTATATCTAAATCTATTAACAAACTATCAATAATATTCATTGGTAAATAATATATATTATTATCCGATGATAATCTTGATAAATTTTTATAGTGCTTAATCCCCTTTTTTATTTCTCCTATATCAAAATATGCATACATAATGTTAAAATTAATACTATAATTATTTGGATTTAATTTTAATCCTTTATTATATAATACAATTGCACTATCAATATTGTTTATTTCATATTGATAAAGATAACCAAGTTGTTGATATGCAATATCTGACTCTTCGTTAATATTAATCGCTTTTCTGTAATATTTTTCTGCCTTTCTTATATTTCCATTTTCTAATGCATTATCACCTAATCCAATATAATACATTTCATTGCAACTAAACAAAAATAACGATGTAAATATAGCTATTAATAATTTTTTTCTCATGATTTAATTCCTATTTTATTGATTATTTGATTAAAAATAAGTTATTTCATTAGGATCACCGTAAGTATACCTTGTATCCAAATCACGCCAATCCCAATATACCCAAGCATATATTTCCTTACTTGATAAAAAGACCCAATATTCATTGCCTTTTTCAGCTTTAAAAAATACTTTTGGTTGCCAGTATGCAGGATCATGGCATATATAAGTTGTTTGTACACCATGTACCCATTGCTCTTCTGTAATTCTCTCTTGTGTTAAATATTTAGATGATGGCAATTTTGCCCCTATACCTGATGGGGATACCCAACTTAATGCTAAAGCTTTAGTGACAGTAAATTGAGCAATAGCTATAGGATGATAAACGTTTTTTACTCTTGGACTTCGTTTTGTTTTTTCTGCTGTAGGTTCTGTTTTGATTTCTAAATTATTACAACATTCTAAAGTCCAGAGACCAAATGGGTCAATATTTATAATTGGATTATTATGAACATAAATATATAAATTTAAGTTCTTCATAAATCCCACCGGATCCTTAGCCGTCCACCTCCCCACAACCGCATCGTAATCCCTGGCTCCAAATCTCACCAATCCCGTCTCTACATCAAACAACCCACCAGCATACCCGAACGGCTGAAACCCTTCATTGGTATTTACCAATACATTACCAAATTCATCATAATCCATGCACTGGGCAACATGGCCTGATTCAATATTCACAACCAGACGGACACTCCCTAAATGATCGGTAATGAACCGATAGGTGGAATCACCTTTTACCATGTAATCTGGTACGTGACCTTTGGTTCCGTATACAAACCTACTCGTTACCTGACCGATACTGTCAAGCTCGCGGGTGAAAGACATCCTTTAAAAATCGACCTCAGAATGTTGAGGCCGATGTAATTTCCGTACCGTTTACTATCACGTTACTATTATTTTATTTATTTTGCTCTTGAATTTTTTCATCTAAATCATCAAAAAT
>CAYUAG010000032.1:31253-34550 GCA_964442615.1 uncultured bacterium | reverse complement strand
CTTTATCTACTGCCGCTTGTCCGTTAGTGAGGACAAGCGGTTTCGTTCAACCTATATATTATCTACTAAAAACTATCCTACAAAATATATCCAATATTAGAAACAAATGCCCATTATTAGACATTGTCCTGATCATTAATATCATATCATAAAAACCTGCTGAATAATAAAAAAAAGTAATTTGTTTTATAATAATAAACTATACTAAGAATGTCAAGAATTTTTTACTAAAAGAAAATTTTCAACTATATAGAAAATATCTTTAAATAAAACCCACATCTTAAAACTTAAAATAACACCAAAGCAGTCAGACCAGCTAAAATGAGAGAAAGTATCGATCTTTCCAACCAAATAATCACAATCTCAAATACTGAAATCGGAATGTCAGTAGAAAGAATGCAGGGTATGGAGGCAGAAAAAAAGAGTATGGAGGACACACAAACCACAGATATCACATAACGGGTAACCAGGGCAGCCTGGGTCACTAAAAGTGGAGGCAAATACATCTCAGTTATTCCCACACCCACTGCTTTAGCAGCAAGAAAAGTATCTGGTATATGTAAAAACCAGGTAAAAGGATAAAAAATATAAGCAGTAAAATCAAATAAAGGAGTGAATTTTACCAGTATCAAACCCAAAAGTCCCACTGACATGATAGAAGGCAAGATTCCCATGATCATCTTAAAACCGTCTTTTAGATTATCATACATACTCCTTCCAATCTTAGGTGCCAGGGCAACAGTAGTAATTCCGGCATCCACAGCTTGTTTAAAGCGATTGCCAGTAGGTTTATTTTCATCTCTTTTTCTGTTGGTTAAATAGGTATCCTTTTTTCCAGAAAGAGGATACATTCGTACTGTGATAGCGGTTACTAGAAATGTAATGAGCAAGGTAGTGATAAAATAAGTAAGCCACATATCCATCAATCCACTGGTTTTGGCCACAATTATCATAAAAGTTACAGACACAGTTGAAAATCCGGTAGCAATAATGGAGGCTTCCTTTATGGTATATTTGCCTTCTTTAAAAACTCGGTTAGTAATTAAAAGACCAATTGAGTAGCTTCCCACAAAAGAGGCAAGTGCATCTATGGTTGATCGTCCTGAAGTTTTCCAGATCGGTTTCATAATAGGCTGCATTAACACTCCCATAAATTCAAGCAGACCATACTCAACCAGAAAAGCTAAAAATACTGCTCCCACCGGGACAATGATGCCAACTGGTATAACCAGTTTTTCAAAAAGAAAGGGCCCCATATCTTCAGAAAAATACCATTCTGGTCCGAATTTCAGATAGTACATCAGGGATGCAGCTATACCCGTAAGTTTTAAAACAGAAAAAATTATTGATACTTTACTCTTATTCCAGGTTTTGTTTATAAATGGGTACATACCACCTACAATAACTACTATCAATGCAAACAGAGCTGAGTGTTTAGGGAAAAGGTTCCTTATACCTGTCACAATATGATCAAGAGGGATAGTTGAGCTATTTCCCAACTTTACCGGAATAAAAAACATAACTATCCCTACTGCACTATAACAGATCAACTTGATCAGCATAGAGTTTCTCTTTTTCCGCGGAAAGCTGTTTTCCATACAAAATTTTTCTATGGATGAACCAGATTAAATACAATTAATCTCTCCCCTTGAGGGAGAGATTTAGAGAGGGTGTAAGTTGTCGTTACCAAAACAAAATTTCTGCATATCTTCAATCAATAAAATTTCATATCAGCCTGCTCCACCCCCACCGCTGGAAGCACCTCCGGCTCCTCCAGAAGCCCCTCCACCTGCACCAGAAGCAGAACTCATAGCTGAAGTAGTTGCAGCTACAGAAGTTGAAAAAGAAGCAGCAAATGAAGCTGAAGAGAAAGCTGCTCCTGGACGACCATGGTAAATAAACCAGGGCAGGTAACTGGCATGGTTATCCGAAGGAATAAAATCTGCCAGTTCCTTGAACATCTTCTGAGTTAATCCTAAAACCGTACCGTAAATCAGATAATCATCAATCTGGTCTAAAACATGTTGTTTGTCTGCATAGCGGTAATGATGTTTGATAAGATATTTTTTTAAAGATTTCCACTCCCGGAAAAGCTGTTCACCCTTGCTGGTACGGTGAGCTATAAACAGGGAAAGAATAAAAAGTATTAAACTTGAAAAGGCAAGTAGTAATCCCCAGGGTCCATACAGTATGCACCCAGGTATTAATAAAAGTAACATGACGCAGGAAAGTATAAGAGAGTAATTTCTTCCTTTCAAACTTTGTTTATCAAACCACTCCCTTTCTTCCGCTCTTCTCTTTACTTCTTTTTTCCATTCCCGGAAAAACTTCATAAAAGCTGTTCTTTTTTTCTGAATCAATTTTATCTCTATAGAATCTTTCCCCTGTCCGATTGTATCAAAGAGAAACTCTAAGATACTGTTTTCATATTCTGTTAACTGTGCTGCTTTCTTTTCCCAAACATCTCGTTTAATATCCCAGTATTGGGTTGATTTTTCTTTGAATAATCTCTTAAATCCTTTCACTTCTCTTTCTTCATGGCGAAGATTGAGAATACCTCTTCTGGCCAGATCGAAAAGGGTTCCCATTAAAGCACCGCCGTATATTTGTCTGTCATGCAGGAGATAGTCCAGCAAAGCCGGAGGAGTATCAGAGGGAATATTTGGACTTATTTTTGGAACAGGCAGCTTAAGAGAAGACCGAATTCCATATCGTCTGTGTAAAGACCACCACCCTATAAATCCTATCAAGGTCAGCACTCCCATTATCCATTTACCCTGGGCCCACCGTTTCTTTCGTGCTTGATCTTCTGCAATAAGCGTCTCTCTTTTCTGATTTGCCTCTTTAGCCCATCTTGCTTCCTGTTGGAGTATGTTTTCTTTAACAGCTTGGTTTACATATCTTGATTCGGAAAAAACTTCAAGAGGGTACAGAGCCCGAATATCAAAATAGGTATAAGCAGGCAGTTTTTTACAAGAACCAGTAATTGTACCATCCTCTTGAATATATGATCCCATCCACAGAGGTCCGTGAGACCATACTTGCACCTCCTGTTTGGACAGAGGAATAGGGGGGTACAATTCCAGATAGACATTCCAGCTGGGTTTATTCCACTCCTCACTAATAAACTGATAATGAAGCACGGCTGCATCCTTATATCTTATCACTGCATCTTGCGCTGTATACCATATTGAAAAGGTTCTTTTTTCATCCTCTGCTCTGAAAAACCATTTTACTTCAGTAGTATTCCCTTTATCATTTATCCAAAAAGTTCCGGGTTCTTCAGAATCTGATAAT
>CAYUAG010000032.1:28029-31153 GCA_964442615.1 uncultured bacterium | reverse complement strand
CAAGAAAAAAGAATAGAGCCTTCCTTCTACTCGGAGAACCTTTCTGTAAGTACTTCAGGATACACTGCACTATCCTAAAGCAGACTGCATTAAAAATCTCCTCAACATAACTTAGAATATCCTTAGTCATGACTCATCAATACATCTCTACCCTAAAAATATTGTAATCGAAATCCTATGTACAATGGTGGAATCATCAATATTCAAGATCAATTAAACCAGGTTCACTTAATCCATAAAAATCCCGGTGGAAGTTAAATGATTTTACTATTTTGATTTTTCCGCTGAAATCTTAAAGCCGAGCTGATTGATCATCATGTTCTCTAGAGTACCGGATGCTCCTGTCATAAAAAAAAATTTTATCTTGGGAATACATTTCTTCAATCATAGAGGTATTGCTCTGGTATTGAATTTTCTTTACTCTCATCCTCCCAGATAATACTGCTGATCCACCATCGTTTGCCATCAAAAAAAAGCTGCATGCTATTTATACCACGGCCAAAGGATGCCGGGTCAGTAGTATTTATTGCTTTTTTGTAACTGCTGAAAATTTGGGCTATACTCCCAAAAGAACATGTCTTACGAGTAATTTCTGATTCATGAAAACTGGTAAGTGCTCCAGACTCGACCCGGTTTTGAAAGGAAGCAACAAAGGTATCTCTATCCATTTTCATAACCGTATCCTGGCTAACATGAATGAAAGAAGCGTCAGGATAGAAAAGAGCGCTTAAAAGGTCCAAGTTTGGTTTTGATCCCTGAGGGAAAGTGATGGATTGGTAAAGTGCCTTAACAATCCCATCAATAGAAGAAGTATCTGCTCTTAAAACTACCTTTTCAGGTTTGTTCTTATCCAGTACAGCAGTTTCTGATGGTTGAGGCTCATTCTTCTTTTTTTGGCAAAAAAAACCAATAAACATACTGCTGAATAAAAAAATTATCAGAAACACTGTTTGATGCTTTTTCCACGTTTTCAAACTGTTTAGCATAAAAGAGGAAAGCATACCTTACCTCCTTGTCAATTCAAAAAAATAAACACTTTTTATTTAGTTTACCATTTTATAGCCCATCACTTCATTCCCTTCAAGCGTGGGAATAACCAGAAGGTCTTTATCAGCAATATATTCGAAATCGGCACAGCGGCTCCCGGGTACATTTAAAAGAATGGTTGCTTTGCCAGAAGAGTCGATCCGGTAAATCCGTCCTTCATAATGCGATATCAGAAAATTTCCTTTTTTATCCTTCTTGATTCCATCCATAATGCCTTCACTGAAACGGATGATGGTATCAATCTGCTTGGTTTCAAGATCAATGGATTTGAGAGAATGATCTATGCTGACACCAGCAATTAGCTTATCCTTGAAAATATAAAGTCCATTCAAACCAGCAAACTCACTTCTTTTTATCCACTCCTCACATTGACCATTACTGAATCGATAAATTGCACCTTTACGGGAATCTGAAACATACATATCCCCCTGCTGATCAATGGCAATGTCATTAGCAAACATGGCCTGAGGAAAGGGATAACGATTGACAATTTCACCTAAGTCCACATCAATCTCAACCACATTTCGTCTTTCCACAACCAGGAGTTTATGGTTGAACATGGCCATGCCTGTTGGCATATAAAGACCTTGTACCCACTTCAATTCCTGAATTTTTCCATCTGTTGTTACCTTTGAGATGAACTGTTGTCCGGGTGCGCTGAATTGATCAAAATTGGAAATATAGATTACATCTCTTTCTTTATCATACAGTGCAGATTCAGGCATTTTGAGACTGTGCTCGATTTTCCAAACTTGACTGACACCTTCATGCTCAAACACAGCATCTCCGTCTTTGGCCATTAATCCCCAGCCCCCGAATACCTCTGTAATCCACATATACAACTCATTATCCCCTTTTTTCAAAGGTACATACAGAGCATCGTTATATCCGATGATTCCTAAAAAAGATGGATCACGTCCCTGATACACACTGTTACCGAAAAATAAAGGTTTGCCATTCAGAAAAAGGGTTACCAGATCACTGTATCCGAACTGCAGATTCATGATTTTTTCTTTATGGGAATAAAGGGTAGTTTTAGCTAGGATGCAGTCAGGTTCTCTGCTGGTTCTTCCCTGAATGCGGGAAATATCCACAAGTCCGGAAGCTTCACTGGTAACTTCTCGCCAGGTAATTTCACCCAGGTCTTGTTTATCTGGATGTTTTTCCAGATCAATCTGACTGAACTGAAATGGTTGAGAGAGTTGCCATTTTTCGATAATTCCTGGCACCCGAGCTTTTCCCATGATTGGTGCCAATTGCAGACTATTATCAATCCTGTACTTAAAATTTGAGAAATAAGCAGTTCGATTTATAGGTCCAAGTAGTCCCAGATAACCTTTTGAAACTCCGTGCTTCAATTCTGGTATCACCAATACTGGACGATGCATATCGTCCATGTAAATTTGTGCTTGATTGCCCCACACCTCTATTTTAAAATGGACCCACTGGTTGTCCGGAATATCTGCTGCCTTGGTATATCCCTCTCCATTGTATAATTGCCAGCCGTCAATCCCATTAAAAGCTGGTGTATACTGTAAAGCATCCGGATACAGACTGGCCCGGTGGGGACGAATGTAAAATCGCTCCCAATTTCCTGGAGATTGTACTCTAAACAGGATTCCCGGATAGGAACGATGCTTCTGACCTGTGACCGCAATATCAACCTCAATAATACCGTTTTGGAATTCGACATCTTTTAAAAATGCAGTCCCTATAAAGCATTTTCTATCCATAAACTGGACAATCTCTCCAGACTGTATATTCCATTTGTCAGATTCAAAGTCGATAATGCTTTCCTGAGGAACAGACTTGATTGGTGTCCCCGAATGATTCTGAGCAATGACCTGGTCTAATAACATAACAATGGAAATTAACAGTAAAATCTGATATCTTTGTGATTTCATAATTTACCTCCTCTCTTAAAATTTTCAAATCTATTTCACTAAAAAATGTATTCTAAAATAATATTGCTTTATCAATTTTTACTTTTCTAATTGTTTCCGAATTTTTTAATTCAAAGATTATTGATTCTATATTATCATCTTCCATAATATTAATCAATTCTACTAAATTTGTT
>CAYUAG010000032.1:25291-27929 GCA_964442615.1 uncultured bacterium | reverse complement strand
TCCCCATATACCCTTAATAATTATGTTCTTTTCTTCTGATATATCCAGATTTACACCAATTGAAAATATTTTTTTTAAAATGAGTTTCATGATAAGGAAACATCACCATTTCATCCTTGGGATAATTGATAACCATTTTAAACTGAAATAAAAAGTCCTAGCCAATTAGCAACATAGAAAGCAACTTAGGTAATTGCCCCAAAATACATACCATACTATCGATCTTTATATTTTCAAATTCAAAGAACTTTAATCTTGCAAGATAATTAAACTGCACCTAACCTTAGACACATCTATTTTTTTATTCAGTAACAACTGGAATATTATATTTATGAATAAGTTGATTAAATTTTGGTACTTTATTTTCCAGCACCAGATTCAACTCTTCCAGTTCTTTATTAATTTGAGTTATTAGATCCTTTTTAACTGCAATTGCTTGATCTGTAGGTTTGTAATCCCCAGTTGATACTACTCTTGCCAAAGAGCTCAAACGATTATTTAACTGAATAGGATAATTCAAAGGATCCTGTCTGCTTTCATTTTTTGTTTGATATAGTGTTTGTTCAATTAGAGTAATCTTCTTTACTATCTGCTGTCCTAAAGTATCAATTTCCTCGTATTTTTCTTCTTTATCGAATTGTGAAATGACTTCTTTAATCTTATTTCTTGTCTTACGAATTTTTTTAATAGCATTATGGGTTTCAGAAATTTTGTCCCTGACTCCCAGAAGAAAATCAAACTGTTCTTCCAGATCTTCCTGACTCGATTGGGAGCGGGGATCTTTCCTTATTTCAAACTTAACAGTAGAAGAATCATTCCCAACCATAAGTCTGGCTTGATACTTTCCTGGTACTGCTTTTGGCCCTTGAGTCATACCTGCCCATAGAATCATTCCTGTAAAGGTTTCAGCATCAGAATAGCGCATATTCCATACAAATCGATTCATGTTCTCTTTAATAGGAAGAGATTCACTCTTTTCTTCTGAATAAGGAGTAAATTTTTTAATTACATCACCGTCATCTTCCAGGATTTTCAAGCAAACTGAATTACTATCCGGCTTTTCCTTAAAATAGTAATGAATCATCACTCCCGGAGGTAGATTTTTTCCTGCATTCTCAGGATTCTCATACCCACCACCTCTCAAACCATAGGTTAGTCGGGGAGCAAAAAGAAAATAATCACTCTTTGCCACTTTCTCATTCAATTGATAAAGAGGAGTCAAATCATCTAATACCCAGAATGATCTACCCTGGGTTGCAACTATGAGATCTGTACCTTTAATTGTGAGATCAGTAATTGGAGTTATGGGAAGATTCAATTGAAAAGGTTTCCAGGTATTGCCATCATTAAATGAAACATACATTCCATTTTCAGTACCTGCATATAAAAGTCCCTTACAATTGGGATCTGAGCGTATAACCCTGGTAAAGTGGTTGTTGTCAATTCCTTTCACGATTTTTTTCCAGGATTTTCCATAATCTGATGTTTTATAAAGAAAGGGGCGAAAATCATCCCATTTATACATGGTTGCGGCCACATAGAGTCCGCCTGGATTAAAGGGATCCGGTTCCATACTGTTAATCTGTATCCTATCCGGCATTATTTTTTCAGGAGGAGTAACATTTTTCCAGCTTTTTCCTCCATCCCTGGTCAGATAGATCAGCCCATCATCAGAGCCTGTCCAGATAACTCCAGGCTCATGTGGACTTTCTGCAGCAGTAAAAATTGTACAGTAGTATTCAACACTGGTATTATCTTTGGTGATTGGTCCACCTGAAGGTCCGAGCTTTGTGGAATCATTGCGGGTTAAATCAGGACTTATTTTCTGCCAGCTTTGTCCTTCATTGCTAGTTTTAAAAAGACAATTTGCGGCTGTATAGAGTATTGCTGGATCATGCGGAGAGAAAAAAATTGGATAATTCCATTGAAACCTATATTTTAAATCCTTGGCTCCATGTCCCATAGGATTATCAGGCCATACATTTACCAATCGAAACTCTCCTGTTTTGTGATTATATCTTTGCAGATATCCACCGTAAGAACCACCATAAACAATGTCAGGATTTTCGGGATGAGGAGCCAACCAGCCGCTTTCTCCACCTGCTGTTGGTTCCCAATCATGTTCAGTTATAGTACCTCCGCCAGATCTATGTAGAATTCTTACAGTTGAATTATCCTGTTGGGCACCATAAATACGGTAGGGGAAATGGTTATCTGTGGTTACCCGATAAAACTGAGCCGTAGATTGATTGTGATAGGTACTCCAGGTTTTACCTCCATCAAATGTCACCTGAGCACCTCCATCATCACCCACAATCATTCGCTGAGGGTCTTCCGGAGCAATCCATAAATCATGATGATCTCCGTGAGGAGTACTGATGGACTCAAATGTCTCACCACCGTCTTGAGATCGCCAGAAACGAACATTAAGCACATAGACACAATTCTCATCGTGGGGATCAGCATAAATTCGGGTGTAGTACCAAGCTCTTTGACGCAGTTTTCTTTCTTCATTGACTCTGGTCCAGGTTTCCCCCCCATCGTCGGAGCGGAACACTCCTCCTTCTTTGGCTTCCATAATAATCCACACCCGATCTGAATTTGCAGGTGAAACTGTAACTTTGTTGATACCTACCAC
>CAYUAG010000032.1:0-25191 GCA_964442615.1 uncultured bacterium | reverse complement strand
ACGGCCGCGTACACTATATCCGGATTTTTGGGATGTATCTGAATTCGTGGTATATGCCGGGAATCTTTTAATCCCATACATTTCCAGGTCTTACCTTTATCTACAGATTTCCACATACCAGATCCATGAGAAACATTTCCCCGTACAGTTTTTTCCCCACCCCCTACATATATTACATTTGCATCCCATTCACTAACTGTTACGGCACCTATGGAACCACCAAAATAACCATCCGAAATATTTTTCCAAGTCTTACCACCGTCAGTAGTTTCCCACACACCTCCTCCAGTACCACCAAAATAGTAGGTCATCTCTTCTCCCCCGACTCCTGTGACAGCTGCAGAACGACCTCCCCGAAAAGGACCAATACATCGATATTGTAAGGCATTGTATAAATATTCATCATAGGTTCTCACATCCCCGGCAAATCCAAATTGATTCAAATAATATACTGATAAAATAAAAATGATAATGATAAACCATACATTTTTACTCCTTGGTATAGTTCTGAACATACTTTTCTCCTTATTAAAATTTACTAAAAAATAAAATTAATTTGACTCTGAATTAACAGTTATAATAATTAAACAAAATTTTCTCTTTTTAACAAATCTTTTTTAAACTCAATCCCAAACCCCTTCTCTTTAAAAAAAAGAAGGGGCTAAAAAACTTTATCAATAAATAGCGAGTTGACAAATTACTCTTTGTGCCCATGATATATCTCTCTCTCTTTTTCAAAAGATAGGAACATAGGGGTGAGTTCAAAGACGGGGATAAAAGTCTTCCCTGGTATGACCTAATCATTACTTATAATAAAAAGTATGAATGATAATGTCTTTTAAAAATGGAGGTCATTCAAAAAATTTTTAAAATCACTTGATTTTCTTAGAAACATTTCTACATTATAATAAAAATTCAATCCATATTAGTCATACTAAATTTGATAATATTCTAACAAGGAGAAATATATATGAAAAAACAGACTCTAATTCTATTGATTATGTTACTTGCTTTTATCAATATTTATGGTCAATCTGACTCAGGAATTGAATCAATATCTTATCAAGAGATAAAAAAGCACCTTGAATTCTTAGCTTCAGATGGTATGCTGGGCAGGGATACTCCCAGCCTAGAGCTGGATAGCTGTGCCCGCTATATTGCAGAAGAATTTAAATCCTATGGGTGTAAACCTATAAATGAAAATTCCTATTTCCAGTATTTCAATGTTACCCGCAATTCACTCTCACAACCAAACTCCTTTAAACTTATTACTGAAAATGACACTATCAATTATAAAATCAAACACGACTTTGTACCAGTTTATCTCACTGCTAATAAAACTGTCACAGCCCCAGTTGTATTTACTGGGTATGGAATAACTGCACCTGAATTCAACTATGATGATTACGCTGACATTGACCCAGAAGGGAAAATTGTATTTATATTTACCCACGAACCTCAGGAAGATGACTCCTCCAGTGTATTCCAGGGGAAAAAAGAGACTGAGTACAGTAAAATTCTCTATAAAACCCTGAATGCAATCAACCATGGAGCTGTTGGTGTAGTGTTGGTAACTGCTCCTAATCATCTTTTCCATCGTCCTCCTAATGAATGGCCCTCTCTCATGCGTCATCCAGTTAAAGATGCTGTCCCTCTTAGCTTGGAAGAGAATATGGAAAACAAGACTGTAGCCATGCGTATCGGGAAGATGTTAGCTGAAAAAATCATCAAACCAACAGGTAAAACCATGAAAGAACTTCAGACCTCTATTGATTCCACTCTGAAACCGGCTTCTCAACTGATAACTGGCATTAAAATATCCATGCAAGCAACCCTGAAATATGATAGAAAACCAACTCAAAATGTATGCGGTCTGCTGGAGGGGAGTGATCTGGAACTAAAAAATGAGTACATAGTATTTGGAGCCCACTACGATCATTTGGGAGCTAGGAACGATACTGTTATTTATAATGGTGCAGATGACAATGCCTCTGGTACCGTAGGTGTTATGACCCTGGCAAAAGCTTTTTCCTCTTTAAAAGAAAAACAAAAACGCAGTCTGCTTTTCTGCACCTGGGCTGGAGAAGAAAAAGGCCTCTTTGGTTCCAGATTCTATGTAAACTCAAATCCTCTCATTCCCCTGGAAAAAACAGTGACCTATATAAACTTTGATATGATTGGAAGAAATGATTCCAGCTTGGTTCAATGTTCTGGAATCCATTCCAGTCCCTGTTTTACCAAAATAATTAAAGAGTCCCAGAAAAAGACAGACATGCAGGTGGAAGAACGAATAGAAGTAAGCCGTAGTGATCATGTGCCCTTTTACACTAAAAAAATCCCTGTGCTTGGTCTCTTTACTGGATATCATGAAGACTATCATAAACCTACAGATACTATAGAAAAATGTTCCATCTCAGGAATGGAACAGATCTGTCAGTTTATCTACTATATTCTGGAAGATCTTGCGAATATGAAAGAACCTCCTCCATTTTCTGAAATAAAGAAAAAGGAAAATAGTATAAAAAATCAATAAATTTAATACCTGAAAATCATTACAGAATCCTCTACTCTTAAATCCTTTTTTCAAAGGATTATCATGATCTTGAATCCAGAGGGATTAAGAGAAATATTGGAATTTTTCACATTATTCAATCTTGTTTTGAAAATAAAAATGAGATTATATGCTTATAAAAAGGTAACTTATTCTGGGAAGGAAAATATTATTTTACCTGGTTATATTATATTCCTTAAGCATTCTATATAAAGTTTTTCTGCTCACACCAGATTTTTTTGCTGCTTTGGAGATATTTCCATCATTTCTTTCCAACAATTTACTAAAATACTCCATATAAAATCGTTCCATCCACTTCTTTTTAGCCTCATGATAGGAAAAACATAATAGTGATTCATCAAATATTTCCTGTCCAGATTCATATTTATATTCTTTTATAAGATCAGGTAAATCATTAAATTCTATAGTATCATGATCAGATAAAGATATGATTCTATGGATAAGATTCTCTAACTCTCGAATATTTCCAGGCCAATGATAGTCCCTAAAACATTTAAGAGCATCGTTGGATATTCCTTTGATCTGCATAAATGAAGTAGGATTATACTTTGATATAAAATGATGAACAAGTAAAGGTATATCATCTTTTCGCTCTCTTAAAGGAGGCAAATAAATAGGAACTACATTTATGCGGTAATATAAATCTTCCCTGAGTTTCTGAGTCTTGACAGCTTGTTCCGGATCCCGATTGGTGGCAGAAACAATTCGTACATTAACCTTGATAAATTCCTTACCACCAAGCCTGCGTACTCTTCTTTCTTGTAATGCTCTTAAGAGTTTAGCCTGCATATGAAAATCCATTTCTGTGATCTCATCCAGAAAAAGAGTTCCATTCTCTGCAAGTTCAAACACACCTGGTTTTGATTTTACTGCACCGGTAAATGCTCCTCTCTCAAAACCAAAGAGCTCCCCTTCAAGTAAGGTTGCAGGAAATGATACACAATCAATTGGAATAAAAGGATGATCACACCTGGAACTAAGATAGTGGATATTCCGTGCTACCAACTCTTTACCGGTTCCACTTTCTCCAAATATAAATACACTTGCATTAGATTTAGCTAATTTAACAATATTCTTAGCCAATTGACGCATAATACTACTTTCATACACAATATCCCTCAGCTTTAATTCCTCCTTTACTTTCTTGCGTATTATATCCTTAGACTCAACCTCCTTTTTCTCTTTATATAAAATTGCCTTTTTAAAATAATTTTTTAGTTTTTCAGCATCAAAGGGTTTCTGTATATAATCAAAAACTCCGCTTTTTATCGCCTTTACAGTAATCTCGACACTCCCTTTTTCAGCAAATAAAATAATTGGTATGTATGAATCTGATTCTTGAGAAATTTTTAGAATATCATATCCATCAATAACTGTATCTACTCCTTCGATCATAATAATATCAGGAGGAGATACCTTAACTATTTCAGCTGCATCTTTACCAGTATTTGCAATAATATACTTCAAATCTAAGATATTATTAATATCAGAATATTCATCCTGGAACAAAAACTTGGTATCCCCTATTAGAAGAACATTTTTCATGAGGAATCTCCTAAAAACTATAGTATTATATAACAAAATTAAACAAATGAATCAAGTAAAAAATTATCTATTTATATTCTGAAAAAGAAACATAACTATTAATTAAATATATCTATTTAGTTGTATCAAACAATATTCCCAGGGAGAATTTCCTCACCTCACCCATTCTTCTTTCCACGTAGGTAAAATGATAATTTAAGCAGTTCATGACTGCTGCCTGAATGGTAAACTTATCTAATTTATAATATACTCTAAAATTAAAAAGCTTAACCGGAATCCGGGGATCAAGAGGATTAATCTCCACTTCCTCAATCCTACTGAAATATTTATATTCCGCCTGTAAAAAAACCTTTTTAAACCGTAAGGTTGCTATACAATTGGACGTAAAGCGAGGTCTGTAGGACAAAGTTTCATGAGTTGTTACATTAAGCGGATCTAAAATTGTAAAAGTAGATTCCAGACCCAATAATTCAGAAAAAAGAAAGAATTTCTCCGAAAATTCAATACCCTGTATCCTTGCCTGTAAATGGTTTTGGAATTGAATTGTACCCAGAAAATCAATAACAGGTTCTATCATATTCTTATATTCACTATAAAAATATGATAATTGAAAGCGGCTGTTATCAAAAAAATCCTGAATAATACCAATATCCCAAAACCACGATCTCTCTGGTTTAATATCTGGATTAGGGATTATGTTGAATCCTGCATAGTCTGCTTTCACAAACTTTTCAAATACTGTTGCAGCTCTGAATCCCTTACCTGCAGTTGACCGTATGGTTGTGCTGGGAAATAATTTGAAATTCATCCCTGCTTTAGGACTAATTTGGCTTACCAGACTACTATTGTCCAGTACATGTTTATCAATACGGAATCCCAGAGTAGCCTTCAGAGATGAAAAAATAGAGAGTTCATCCTGAAAATAAAACGAAGAACTGTATCCTTCATGTTCTCCAAAGTACTCTGTGAAGGATATATCGGCTCTGTATTCTGTTCCACAGGTTATTTGATTTCTGCTGTTTGGAAGCCATATACATTGAATTTCACCACCTGGTCCATATGCAGGCTGAAAAGCACCAGGATTGTAAGCGGTTAGTTGATTGCTCATATAGGAACTGAGAAATGACGCCCTGAATTTTAAACCTAATTTCGAATTGAGAGGCCAGGAATACTGTAAAGCAATATTTATAGTGGTAAATCTTATTTCATCTTCTTTATTAAAAGGAGGCACTTCAAAAGGGCTGTTCTGATTGAGCCATTGAATAAGACCTCCTTCCCGGCTTTTCATCCAGGAGGCATATAAATCAAGGTGTGATTTATTAGGAAACTCTGTTTTCAGCCGGAGTGCTCCGTTCCAGCGATCTGAATGATTGTTTTCCATATAACCTGTGGATATAAAACGGGAAAAGCTCAGGTTTAAATTCATGGGCCCAAAATCACAGCTATAGGACATATCTATATCTTCAAAATGAAGTACATCATCTGTCCATTCCCATTCTGTATAAGCAGGTTTGTCATAAATACCTGCCCTTGTTCTTAGTAAAATCCGATTATTTCCAGATGGTTCTTTGGTGATAATATTCACCACTCCTCCCAGAGCAGAGGAACCATAAAGAGCAGAACCAGCGCCCTTCACTACTTCTATTTGTTTAATATCCAGAATCGGAAGTATTTCCCAATTAATCGCCCCCAAATCAGAAGAGTTTACCGGGATACCATCTATCATAACTAGAATCCGGCTTCCCACATTAAACACACTGTAACCTGATGATCCTCTGATACTAATGTTTTGTTCATTAAAATGGATTCCAGGTACATTACTCAGTGATTTATACAAATTACTGTACTGCATCTCATTTATGCGGGTATGAGGAATTACTTCTACAGCCTGATGAGATGAGCTTAATGACTGAGGATGCTTTTTAGCAGTAACTATCACCGGATTCATCTCCACAACAGATTGCTTCAGTTTGATGTCCATAATCACAGCAGTTCCGAACCTAATTGTGATGGGGTAAAATGTTTCATTCTTGTACCCAATGTGAGAAACAAACACTGTGTAAATACCGGGTACTATGTCCTTTATCCCATATCTACCTTCCCTGTCTGTTGTTGTTCCAATTAAGGTCCCTTTGATAAAAATATTCACTCCAAAAACCGGCCTGTTATCTTTCATATCAACCACTCTTCCCCTTATTGAACCATAATCCTGGGAAAAGAGAATTCTGCAAAGGAATAATTGAAACAAAAACAGAACACAGTATAATTTTTTTTGACTCTTTATCATCTTGATCCTTTGATATCAGCTTTGCTAAAATCAACAGTCATATTGATTCCTGTTTGCACAGAATTTGTAGGTACTACTACAGATCCTGGTTTTGTTCCAGTGCTATCCTGAGGGTCACAATAAAAACCAACATCCTTAATACTGGAAAGATCAAAGGAATTGTCTATCCAGAGAGCTGCAATATATTTTACCGTATCCTGACCATGTACTCTAAGGGTGTAATCTGCACTGGATACAAATGTGGGAATACTATAATCAATAAAAATACTGCTGAAAAAATAATCAATGTAATTTCCCGGTTCAGGAATTTTGGTAAAAGCGCCAACAGCCATAATCCCGGTATTATCCGGCCAGTCTCCCACAAAGTTGATTTCTCCTTTTATTTTTGCATCCCGGTTCACCCTTTCCAGGGTGGCCTGAATATCGATGTTATTGACTGTGGTATTATTATCAACAAGAGTAACAGAAAGATAGGTTGGAATTAACAGATCCCCTATTAAACTTCCACCATATATACCTATAACATTGGAAATATTCCAGGATTGGTTATGCTCCTTCCAAAGTACAGCTACAGCTTCATAGGTTCCTTTGGGGAGATAGAGTTCATATTCTGCTGTTTTTTTTCGAAAGTCTATCATATTACTGAATAAAAGAGATTTAATATTTTTTGGAGGAAAATTCTTTACCACTGCAACCCGCACTTCATCAGTAGTTGAAGGAGGATCTCCATAAAAGGTTATGGTACCGGTAATCTTGCTGTTTATGGGTTCTAATCCATGATCTATATTACAGGAAAATAGAATAACCAGTAAGATGATCAGTAATATTAATTCTAACATTTTTAAAAATGAATTAATCATTAAGGCTTTCATACCATTGTTTTAAAATATCTCCAATAAAATAAATTGAACCTGCAGCGCACACCATGTCCTCAGGTGTGGCACAGTTTACTGCTTTAGACCAGGCTTTATTAATATCCCTCTCGATCTCAAAATTCCATTCTCTGGTTTCAGAAAATGCAGCAATTTTTTCTGGTTCAACCGCTCTACTTATTCTTGGATAGGTGAGAAATATTTTTTCAGTTAATGGAGCTACTAAATTTAGCATAGCTCTATACTCTTTATCACGCAGAACTCCAAAAACAAAAATAAGATTTTTATAAGTAAAAAGATCAAAAGCTTTAACCAGGGTTTTGAATCCCATGAGGTTATGTGCAGCATCTATTAATTGAATTGGATTTCTGCCTAGTATTTGAAGGCGTCCGGGCCAGTCCACCTTATTCAATCCCATTTTAACTGTTTCATTACTGATTTTCCATCCCTGCTTTCTTAATTCATCCACAGCCAGTAGAGAAACCGCAGCATTGGACATTTGATGCTCACCTATGAGATTTAAATATAAATTTTCATATCGTGATTGTGGTGTTTCAGCACTAAAGGTGGTACCTTCACTGGTTACAGCAACCTTTGTTAATTTCACTGAATCTGCTGTAAATTGGATAGGAATATTCTTTTCCCTACTGTATTCTCTAAGATATCCTCTAACCCTGCTGCTATTTACTCCGCAAACACAGGGCGCAGATGATTTCCAGACTCCAGCTTTTTCATAGGCAATTGATTTAAGGGTTCTGCCCAGGGTTTTCGTATGGTCGAAACCAATATCAGTTATGATTGTCATAATGGGATCTGAAGTTGAGGTTGCATCCAGCCTCCCGCCCAGACCTGTTTCCAGCACTGCAATTTCACATTTTTTTTGAGTAAAAAAGATATAGGCCATTGCAGTTATAATTTCGAAAAAGGAGGTACCTGTTGCCAGAATCAGTGTTTGTAGAGTATTAAGAATGTCAATGACCTCTTTTTCTGTTATTGAATTCCCCATGAATTGTATTCTTTCCATCATATTAACCAAATGCGGAGAGGTAAGCCGACCGCTTCTGTATCCTGCCTGTCTCAGTATTGATTCCAGCATGGCAACAGTTGATCCTTTTCCATTGGTACCGGTAATTTGAATAGATGAAAAATTTTTCTGGGGATAATCTAAAAGTTCAAGGAGTCTTCTAATATTCTCCAATCCCAATTTCAGTTTACTAGCACGTCTGGTATATAGGAACTCTTTTACTTGTTTGAAGTTAGTCATATCCATACTTTTAAAGTAAATAAATTGAATTTTTAAAGCAATAAAAATATACTAATATTCAATAATCTTATCTAATGTAAAACTGGTCGAAATTTATTAAAATTCTACAATATTCAGAAATAATATTTTTTTTTGTTAAATGTAATTCCTTTATTTTTAATGAATTAGATAAATCTTAAATTTTTTGGTATATTTTTTGCATAATAAATTATATATATAAATAATATAAATATAAAAATAAAATTTGTCGTTTTAATAAAATAAGTAAAATCATAATCAATAATCATGTACAAGAATAGAAAATATTTTTTTCATCATAATATATCCTTACTAAATCCATTTTTTTCAATAAAAAAACAACCAAAAACAAAATTATTGTTATACTACTTTATCACCTTTATATTCTTTTTTAATATATTTCTCAAAATTCAATATTCTTATGCCGATTCTTTACCTCAAAAATCCCAAATTATTTCATTGTTAAGAAAGATCAATAATTATCACGGCCTCGGTGGTATACTATGGAGTTATTCAATATATTACATTGGTAATATGGCTTTATATAATACATGCTATGATCCCAATTATCTGAATCATACTCTTAAATGGGCTAGAAAACATAAATGGGATATAGGTGATGGACCAGAGATAGGTAATGCCAATGACCAGTGTTGTGGACAAGTCTATATTGATCTTTATTTAATTGAACCAATAGAAACTCGTATTCAAAATATTAAAGCAAGTGTTGATAATATGGTATATAGCAATAGTAATAATGGCTGGTACTTTGTTGATGCTTTATTTATGGCTATGCCAGTTTTTGCTAAACTAGGAAGTCTTTATAACAATCAGGACTATTTTGATAAAATGTATGAACTCTATAAAACTTGTAAATCATATTGTTATATTGAAGAGGATAGTTTGTGGTACAGAGATAAACGAAGATCCAAAACACCAAATGGTGAAAATGATTACTGGTCACGTGGAAACGGATGGGCATTTGGCGCTTTAACTCGTGTCCTGAAGTTTACTCCTAATAATGAAATACACCGAGAAGAATATATTCAAACATTTAAAGAAATGGCCTACAAATTAAAGAGTTTACAACGTTATGATGGCTTCTGGAATGTAAGTCTTCACGATTCTGAATATTTTGGTGGCCCGGAAACAAGTGGAACTGCTCTATTTACTTACGGAATTGCCTGGGGTATTAATAATGATATCCTTAGTAGAAACGAATTCCTACCAGTGGTAATAAAAGCTTGGAATGGTATAATAGCTATTGCTGTTCATCCAGATGGTAACATAGGATATGTTCAGGGTGTAGCTGATGAACCGGCTGATTGTCAGCCCATTACTTATCAATCTTCAACTAATTTTGGTTTAGGAATTGTATTATTGGCAGGAAGTGAAGTATACCATTTGGCTGAAGGAGAACCTCCTCCTTTTTCCTACATAAATTTAGCATTAAATAATCTTTCAGATTGTTCTCACAATAAAGCTAAGTATGCTCTGGATGGTAATGATAATACAAGTTGGTTTTTCCGATACCCCCAATGGATTGAAGTGGATTTCAAAAAAGTATTTAAAATTCATCAAATCGAATTCAAATCTCATTCACCAATAGCGTATCAATATATAGTGGAAGCAAAAAAGGATACAACTGATATATATAAAACAATATTAGATAAACAGGATAACCAGATTGGTAAGATTTGGTGGTCTGATCCCATTCAATCTACTGATGCTAGGTTTGTTAAATTGACTATTACAGGTTGTCATAACTATACAGATTTAATTGGATTGAAAGAATTTAAAGTATTCGGCATCCCCGAACCGGACAGTTTAGAACTTACAGGTCATGACAAAAATCATGTATCATTAAGTTGGTCTGTATTTCCTAAAAGAAAATTATCATATAATGTATATAAAGATACTATCCCTTTTTTTATACCCGATAAAGAAAACGGCCAGAACCGGATTGGATCATATGTAAATGATATTTATGATGATGATCCAGGAATACAATGGATAGATACTAATTATACATTAGACAATTTAACAAACAATTGGTTTTATACTGTTTCATGCATAGATCATAATCTTGAAAGTTCATACTCAAATAGAGTTGGGATTTTTAGTTATGAACTTCGTACTACTTTAAAAACTGATTTTAATGAAATCGCTCTTCCGTTGAAGATGGATGAAATTACTAATGCACGTGATCTTATGAATTCAATACCTAATTGTAATTCAATTGCACATTGGGATGCATCACTACAAATGTATGAACAATTTATTCCTGAACTTGAATTTACAAATTTTAAAGTACAGATGGGATGTCCATATTATGTGAATGTTATCCAGGATACTTTTTTTACCTTGTTTGGTGATTATGTGGAGCCTTGTTTTAAACTCATAACTACATCAAAAACAAATTTTAATGAAATAATGCTTCCTCTTGATAAATCCTCGATTAAAAAGGCATCGGAATTGATGTCCAATATCCCATATTGTAACAGTGTGGCATATTGGAATGCAGCAGATCAGGGATATGAACAGTATTTACCTGGACTTCAAAATACAGATTTTACAGTACATATAGGTTATCCATATTATGTTAATGTTACTGATAATTGTATCTGGCCTGAAAACACAGATATAAAAAATATTATTAATTATAACAATGTTTACAATAAAAAAAATGATATTCAAAGCGTTCAGTCCCCACATATAGTGTGGGGAAATATTAATAAACAATGTTCAAATATAAAATATGACAGTTTATCATTTGTAGCTTATATCACTTCTCGACCTAATGAAATACTTTCTGAGCAATCTGTAGGATGTATGATTGGACCTGATTATTGGATAGTTCAATGTGGGAATTTTAATTCCCCATGGCAAAAGGGAGATCTCTTGCAAATTGAAATTTTTGACAAAAATCAATTGAAAATTCATGTAATCGAGGTAGAATTAACCTATGAATGTTCAGATAAAACAGAAAGAATTTGTTATGTAAAAAATAAAAATAATGTAGCTTCTAATAAATTTTATCTTCTACAAAATTATCCAAATCCCTTTAATCATTCAACCATAATTACATATTCATTACCTGTTGAATCCAAAGTAAGCATTAATATCCATAATACTAATGGACAACTAGTTAAAAAAATACTCAATAAAAATAAAAAACCGGGGGTATATCAGACTTCATGGTATGGAAAGGATAATAATGGTATAATAGTAACAAGTGGTGTGTATATTGTTCAAATGACAACCAAGAATTATACAAAAAATATAAAAATAGTTTTTATAAAATAATCAGAATTATTTGTGTTTCGATTAAGATTGACCAAGATTTCTAAAAAAAATTAAAGGTAATTTCTAATTTATTGTTTAAGCTATCTATATATAATCTATGAAAGCTCCAGGAATGACATTTCTAGTTATAAATCTACTCAGCATCACCTCAGATGTTTTCCACCATCCACAAAAATCACTTCTCCGGTTACAAATTCATTTTCAATAAAAAAATTTAGTGTGGAAATAATCTGCTCAACAGTACCCTCCTTTTTTAAGGGTGTTTTTTTTATCACAGATTCAATCATGGATAGGTCCATCTCTGGGGCTGGCATAATCAAACTAGGACTAATTCCATTGACTCTGATATCAGGTGCTAATTCTTTAGCTGCCATTCTGGTAAACTCATATAATAATTTTTTACTTAAAGTATAAACAAAATAGTATTTTGACATCCTGGCAATTTTTGTATCCAATATATTTACTATATGACCTTTAGACACATGCTTGGCAAATGATTGAGAAATAAAAAAAGGTGCTTTGAAATTTATATTAAAATGGTGATTAAATATTTCCATACTTGTATCAATAAAGGTTACCCTTTCAAACACAGAAGCATTATTTATCAAAAGATTAAGACCTTTAAATCGTTTTATTGTATCTGGTATAAGCCTGTTAACCTGTTGATTATCATTCAAATCAGCTTGAAGCAGTATACAATCCACCTCTTTTGCTTTAATTTCATCTTCTACTTTTTTTGCTTCTAGTTCAGATCTACTAAAATGCAGAGCAATATTATATCCTCTGTCTGCTAAGGCAAGAGATATTTTTCTGCCAATTCTTTTAGATCCACCTGTAACCAAAGCTGTTTTCTTCACCAAAACCTCAATAAATATAGTATTATTGAAAATATCTTTAATTTAATATAAAAACTTCTGGAATGCAAAAAATCATGAATAAAATAACTCTTGCTAATTTTTATGAAATTCATTATACTAATACATTTATTAAATAAATATAGATTTATATCATGAATAACAACAAACATATCTTACTCGCAAGTTACATTTTGGCCTGGAAATCATTTAAAAAATGGTGGATACCTATCTGTATCATATCCTTTCTTATTTTTATTTTTGAAATCATCCCCAGAATTCTAATCAGTTCAGAATTTCAGAATCTTAAAACTACTTCCCAAAAACTTACCCATGCTATAATTAAAAACGATACTCAACAAATTGAATTACTTACAATGGAAGTTCAATATAAACTTAGACTTATATTAAACAAAATTATACAATCAACTGCTATAGTATTTCCTTTTATTGCCCTGACAACAATAATTCTACTAATGATCGCAAACTGGGCTACAAAAAACAAAAAGGAACAAAGAAAATCCATACTCTCTTTAATCTATATTGCTTGTGTTCATATCATTCTTGCTTTTATAAAACTATTTGCTTTTATGTTATTTATCATACCAGGAGTATATATTTATGTAAAACTTCTCTTTGTCTCTCTTCTTATGCTGGAAAAAGACATCAATGCTTGGGAGGCAGTAAAGATAAGCTGGAAAATGACTAACGGTTACTTTATAGACCTTTTTCTTCTTGTGGCACTGAACTCGATCATACAATTCATTCTACTTTTCACCATAGTGGGTTTGATTCCAGGAACAGGATTTGTCAACACTGCCCGAGCAGCCTCATTTAGACTAATACTTCAAAACAATAATTAAAAAAATTTTCACTTTAATTAAAAGGGGACTATTTATGGTTTTGAAATGACTCTTTAAAAAATCTTATCTTATTCAAATTATCATATAATCATTGAACAATGTTAAATAACAATAAAGGAGCCAATTATGAAAAAAAAGAAATCAACGTATAACAGAAGGGAATTTCTCTCTAAAAGTGCTGTAGGGGTGGGCTCACTTGGAATTTTGGATATAACAAAAACTAAACTTTTTCCTCAAAACCAGGAAAACCAAAAAACCAACCATAAAATCATTTACCGTACTCTTGGAAAAACCAATATCAAACTGCCAATTGTTAGCATGGGGGTGATGAATTCAAATAGCCTATCTCTTATAAAAAAATCGTATGAAATTGGTGTTCGCCACTTTGATACAGCAGCCTGGTATCAACGTGGTCAAAATGAAAAAATAGTTGGACAAGCAGTCAAAGATTTAGGTGTACGTAAAAATGTGATCATAGCTACAAAAATATTTATTCCTCATCAGCAACGTACCATGTCTGTAGAAGAAGCAAAAAAAGCATACCTGAAAATTGCTAATCAAAGCCTGGAAAGTCTTCAGACAGATTATATAGATATTCTCTATTCACATAATATTATGAATCTTAATTGGCTTAATAATCCCGGAATACTTGGGGCTTTAAATCAATTGAAGCAAGAGGGTAAAGTTCGCTTTATAGGTTTTTCAACCCATGCCAATATGTCAGAAATGATCAGCAATGCTATTGACACAAATAATTATGAAGTGATCTTAACACCATATAATTATTCTATGAATAAGAGTACAGAATATCAAAGTATATTAAAAAAGGCGGTGTCCCAAGGGATTGGTCTCATTGCTATGAAAACTCAATGTTCCCAGTATTGGTATCAACAAAATCTACCAGAATCACAACAAAAATATTATAAGGGAGAAATTCTCCATACTTCTGTGTTAAAATGGGCTCTCCAAAATGATTTTATTACTACAGCCATCCCCGGGTATACAAACTTTAAGGAGATGGAAGAAGATTTTTCCGTAGCCTCAAATCTTACTTTAACATCGGAAGAGAAAAAATTTCTGAATGACAGAGAAGTCAAATATTCCCTGGGATATTGCCAACAGTGCGGAAAATGTATACCTACCTGTCCTCAAAGAGTCAAAATTCCGGATCTTATGCGCACTCATATGTATGCTGCCTGCTATTCAAATTTTTACCAGGCCCGGGATACAATTGATGAAATTCCTCGAGAAAAAGGTCTGTCAGCCTGCAGTACCTGTGAAGGCTGTGTAGCAGTATGTAAAAATCATATTGATATTAAGGAAAGAATAGATGAATTAATGGCTATCTATGGTTAAAAAGTCCTCTCAAAAATTTATTACCTGAGAAATATAGGGAAATTACAGATTTTTTTATAAAGTTTAGATAGTGACTTTTTGTATTTTTGGTATTTTTAATAGGTTGTAAAAAGTGGTTTTAGTTAAGATTGATTATTAAATAATTTAAGATCTTCATCCATAATGAAGTATCAAATTTTGAAATATTTAAACAGGTTCTCTTTATAAGATTCAACAAATATTTCCTTCTTACCCATAAACTGAAGTTATAAAACCTGAATAACCTTCCCCTTCCTTGATAACTCATATATTACTAATGAGGTTTTATCAGATATTGAAAAAGAAAAATCTTTATAGATTACCTGACCTTTAATGGATTTACCGTATCGAGCCGGATTTAACAGAACATAATTTTTTTTATTATTTTTGATCAAACTCCCTATACAATTATCTGGCAGATTAAATAATGGTTTAATACCGTTTTTATTAAGAAAGGATACATCATTCTTATAGGGATCAAAAAAATTATTAAAATTAAATTCAATCAATTTTGCTGCTGTGGTCAATTGAGGCTTTCCGCCTAAAAGAACCAGAAAACCCGATTTTTCCATTATACTAAGTGTATACAACACCTGATTATCAAGAATGTCTGGGAAAGGATAAATGATACCTTTGTAAAGCCTATCCCCAATTTTTAAACCTTCATCTATAACTTTACTATTTTTTAATAAAAGAGGAGATATCACATCTATCTGTATTCCAGCTAAAATCAATTGTGCTATCAATGTATATACACAGTTAATAATCTTCTTACTCTGAGCTAAATCGCTAGTTATGATTGTTTCAACAGGAAAAATAAAAGTATAGTCACTTTCAGAAGGAACAAAATCGGTTATCTTCTTTACCTTATCAATTTTCTTATTATATTTTTTATAAATTGATTTATCATTTGATTCTGATATTATATCCTCATTATCTATTAAAAAATCAATAGAGTAGAGAGACATGAGGTCTATCCATAAAGGAAGTTCCTTGGGGGGAATCACAGAAAGATCAATTTTATGATATACTTTTCTCTTTTTTGAATGAGCTGATAAACTTTTTGCAATAACAAGAGTGGTTAATAGAAGATTGGATCTTACCTTCCTCTTATTTGTTTTTGTAGTCTCTGAAAAAACTATTGTAGCCCTATCAAGTGATTTCCATGGATCTACATTACCCCCTAACAATGATGAATTAACATGATTTTGAGTATGGCGGGAAAAATAGTTACTTATATCTACACCATGAAAAAAACTATTTAACATGCTATGAAACTCTTTAATACCATCATAAATTAATTCCATTAATAAATTATAATAATCAAGCCGGATTTTAATGTGAGAATTATCACTCATTTTTAACATAAGAGATAAAAGATAATCCCGAAGTTCATATCCATACTCAGCCTTGAAAGAATTATAAATTGAAAGGCTGACAGGAATCCTGTTAATACCTGAGATATAACCAAAGTCTTCCTTCCCCCATATAATCCCATCCAAATTAACAAATGCATCAAAAAGTTCTTCAATAAATTCTAATAAAATATCATTGCTCTCTCTTCCAGCAAAATCATACATATTTGTATTAAATTTTGGAAAAACCGCAACATACCAATCTTGCTCAGAAGGGACATCTACTATTCCAAATATCTCGACACAATTGTTTATAATATCTGCAAAAAAACAAGCTTTGTCGGTTATATCTTTGATAGTATCTTTTAAAATTATGCCATTTGATAATTTAAACAAAAAAGCTTTCTCCAGGCAGTAGGGTTCAAACAGCAATGCTTTATCTTGAAGCAAAGTTGTTGGAATTTTATCTGAATATTTTATGGTAATTTTAAAATTATTATCTTTAATCTTAGTAATATTTAAATTTTCCCTTGTTACTGGTAAATGTGGCTCCTTGGTAAGTAAAAGATTTTTTGTACGCTCACCTGTTTTATAAATTAAAGAGCGGGAGTTTTGTCTGGGATCAATCTGAAAAAAAAATTCGAGATTGCGCTTTCTTGCCCATTGACTCACTTGGGCAATTAATCGCATAGTTCTGGGATGATTAATTTCATAACGGGTATTACCAATATTGGAAAAAATACCTGAAAAACCTTGTTTTAGTAGTAGATCAAGTTGAGATCGTAAAGTCTTTGGATTTATTATTTCAGCATCTTTCCATTTCCAAAGAAAATATCCACCTGATATTTTTTTTGTTGTTTTCTTCATGTGTTAATAAATAATTTATATTATTAAAAAACCATTTTTAAAATCATCAAAGGAAACATAGTTCAAATTACATAAAATCTAACTGAAATTATAATAAAAATTTGGGATTTTATCAATCACTTTATAGAATATACTTTGAATAAATCCATTTTTTTATACATTTTCTCTTGACAAAAGAGGAGCTCTCATGAACCGTAATGAAAAATTTAAAGGGATTGTCTAAAAATTCATTGTTTCGTGTATTGGTCATCCTGAGCCTTGTGCTGAACTCGTTTCAGTATTATTGAAGGAATTCAGGAGAGGCTATAATTAAATAGTTCAATCTATTCCTCTCACTCTGGGAGAGAACTTAGGAGAGGGAAATCTCACTCTCCTGTATATCCCTCCCATCAAAGAAGAAATAATCCATTTTTTGATAACAGGCTAAATCCCTTCTCTTTTTTAAAGAGAAGGAGTTTGGGGATGAGTTTAAAAAACTGAATCCACATCTTTTCATAATCATTATCTATAATCAACTGATTTTATTTTTTTTATCGGCAGGTAATGAGTTTTGATATATTAATAATAAAATCACACTAAGTCCCAAAAAAACTACATTTTCAATTATTTTGACCGGACCAATAGAGTCTTCTCCCCCAGGATAAAAACATCCACAACTAATATCCAGTCCTCTAACATAAGCCTGAAGAACCATCAGGAAAAATAGTCCCATCAATAAAACATTTATTATTACCGCTGCATTAAGCCATATCCCTGAAATTAAAAGTAAAGCTAGAATAAGTTCAAGATAGGGAAGCCATACCGCTACTAATCGTGAAATCCCCTCTCCAACTATTCTATAATTTTCCACATCAAAAGAAAATCCCCAGGGATGGATAATTTTATGAAAGGAGGAAAAAATTAATAGTATCCCGAATCCAAACCGGAGAAGAATCTCAATCCATTTTTGATACTTTACCTTCAACTTCCATCTCCTTTTTCAATGGGAAAACTATACTCAAGCCATTCCGAAAATCCGTTCCTGAGAAAAAAAACATGTTTAAAACCTATATGTTCTAATTGCTGGACCATGATGGGAACTTTAGAAGAGTGCTGGGGAAAATCATAGAGAATAATAACGGATTCCTTATCAGGTAAGTTAAAAGCTTTCGGATTATTTATAAATTCATAAAACGGTAATGATTGCCCTCCTTTCAGATGATCAAGGGTATATTCCTCCCGGGAGCGTATATCAAAAAAATAGGCTGATCCTCGTAAATAATGGACAAAGCTGGAATCTGTAGATATGGGTTTCCAGCCTTTCTGAAGTAAATCCTGTTTAAAACTGAAAACAAGTAATCGCAGCGGTATTCCCCGGAGATGTATTTGGTTGATCACTAAACGTAGCATCATGCACAGCTCCCCAATGCAAACAAATCTAACCAAAAGAATTTTATTAAGATTTATAAACATTGGTAAAGACTGAAATTTTAAATTCCGGTTTAAGAGAATAATCTGAACGAATTATTATATAACTCAGATTATATCCTTCCTGTACAGGAGTATAACCAATGGTTATTTTTTTACTGCTTTTCGGTTTAATTGTAAAAGAGGTTGGCTTAATTTTAATAGATTTATTATCAGAATATATTTTTTTTATGAAGACTTTTTTATTCTGCTCATTAGTGATGGTAAGTATCCTGGTTACAGTTGTATCCGGATTGTAAGCTAAATCGCTGTAATGCAGATAGTTTGGTTGTACATCAAATAGTCTGTAAATTTGAGCCTGCAAAGTATAGGAGACCGGTTCGATATTATTTTCATTAAAATAAATGGTAATTTGTTTTCTTATAATCCCCCTGAATCCTGTTGGGTTGAGAGTATAAGCGATGGTGGCTGTGTCTCCCGGCATAATTCTGGTTTGAGTAGCCCGGGTAGTTGTACAGCCACAGGTTGATTGAATTCTTTTTATACTGATTTCATGTCCGCTGGTGTTGATGAACACTAGGTTGTCTGATATCTCAGAATTTTCTTTTACCTTTCCCAGATCAATGAGTCTGGGAGTGATGAGTTTGAGATCCTCTGCTTTAGAGGAGCAGGTCAGTAAAAAAAATAGGGTTATGATTTTCCAGGTGTGATTTTGAACATTTAAAAAGTTACTCATTAGTAATTTTTTCATTGTTTCATATCCTTTCCTGTATGTTCAGTTTAATTGACTTAATATAAAAAATTTTGTTTATTTTGGCAATTATTGTTTGAATAGAAATTAAATTTTTTTTCTCTTTAAAAAAGAGAAGGGGCTGAGGATTATGTTAAAAGTAGGATTTTGATTGCTTTGATGGGGAGTTAATATAAAAATAAGAAGCTAACCTTCTTTGAGAAAGTTAGCTTCTCTACGGAATCAAAAGTTATTATTATTGCTACTCAACCTGAAACTCCACAATTGAGTTCTCTGACAGATTCTGCTGTTTTTCCTGAGCTTGACCAATGTAAGTTATCCTGAATTTATAGTTTAAGGGTAAAAGCTGTTTTTCAGCTTCTCCATTGATGGTTATACCCAGATTCCGCCATCCACCTGAATAATATTTAACTTCTACATTATCCACTGGCTGATCTTGTTGATCAGACACTCTTACTTGTGCCAGTACTGTGGAAAATGGAATGTCAGGATCAGTTCCAATATCCTGAGTCTTGTCAATGGAGCCGAATGAGTAAGTCATTCTGAATTTATAATTATTGGACAACAGTTCTTTCTTTGCGGTTCCTTGGGTAGTTATCCCAAAGTCTCGCCATCCCCCGGCATAGTATTTCACCGTGCCTTCATCCATGAGCTGACCCTGACTATCCCGTAATTCTACCTGAGCCGGTACGGTCTGGAAAACCACTGCTGGATCACCCCCAATATTCTGGGTTAAATCATTGGAAGCAAAGGCATAAGTCATACGGAACTTGTAGTTGTTGGAAAGCAGTTCCTTAGTGACTACACCACCAGAGGTTACCCCGAAGTCACGCCACCCGCCAGCGTAGTACTTGACAGACCCTTCATCCATGAGCTGACCCTGACTATCCCGTAATTCTACCTGAACCGGTACGGTCTGGAATACCACGGTTGTATTATCGCTAACATCCTGAGTTAAGTCATTGGACGCAAAAGCATAAGTCATGCAAAATTTGTAACTGTTTGGCAACAGTTCCTTGCTCGCTACACCTCCGGATGTCACACCAAAATCCCTCCACCCACCGGAATAATATTTTACAGCCCCTTCTTCCATGAGCTGATCCTGGCTATCCCGTAATTCTACCTGAACCGGAACTGTTTGGAAAACCACTGCTGGATCATCCGCAATATTCTGGGTTAAATCATTGGAAGCAAAGGCATAAGTCATACGAAACTTGTAGCTGTTGGGAAGCAGTTCTTTATTTACCACACCACTTGATGTTACCCCAAAATCTCTCCACCCACCGGAATAGTATTTGACTGTACCTTCATCCATGAGTTCACCCTGGCTGTTCTTGAGATGTACTTCAGCAGCCATGGTTTGAAAAACCGCAGTGTCTATGCCCACCACCACATTGTCCAGATCCTGACTGGCATAAGCATAGGTCATGCGCAGCTTTATAGTCTCTTTTTCAGTGTCCACTGAAAAAATGCCATTGCCATGATCAACCGCCTCTTTCCAGCCTCCTTCATAATACTGTAAACTTCCACCCTCCAGCAGTTGTCCCTGGCTGTCGATGAGTTTCACCGGAAGGCCGGATTCTTGAATTTGGGGAAGCTTTTCTAATAAATATTCAGTATTATAGCGCAGAAGAGCATAAACTTCGCTGATCAGGACTGAACCACTGTCCTGTTCCACATCCTGTAGCAGAGTCTGAAGCGTGAGAGAGGCATTTAAAGAATCTTCATTCTGCAGAAATGTTTTAGTATTGTTGAAATAATCGATGTATTTATTGGACATATTCTCATTATTGATCCATTGTAATTCATACGACTGCTGAGTATACGAGACAAGAGTGTCGAGAAAGGCTGTGTGGATGAAGGGATCGGGAGGAGCTTTGGGGCTTATAGTTTTACCCATTTTACTGGTATCGAAAATACTTGAATTCACAGTTGAATCCGGTTCTTCTGGTAATGGAGGTATTTTAACAAAAGCTCTGCTTAAAAAGAGTTGTATTGAAGGAAGACCCTCTGATTGGTAGCCATACCCATCTAAACCACTTCCAGGTAATATATCATACTCTGAATCATCTGATCCCCATGCTACTCTTGCTTTATTTTTATTAAATAAACCATTCCAATGTGGTGGGGAGTTGATATTTCTAATTTTTTTTTCAAAAAATACAATAAAATATGCAATATTCTGTTCACTGGTTAAAGCGCTATTGATTTTATAATTATAAAAATAATTATTATTCTGTTTTTGAACTGTTGCTTTAACAGATATATCAAATTTATTACGATCCGGGAAAGTAAAAATAAATAAACTGTCCTGTGATTTTACGTTTGAAAAAAACATCAACAATATAATAAATATTAGATGCATAATTTTTCTATTCATCGTTCTCTCCTTTTTTATCTTACTCGTATATGATAATGAGTTTTATGAGTATAGTAATCATCATCTGTGTTATTAATTATTGCTAATACTAAGTGTCTGAGATTTACCTCTACTGCTTGTCCATTCTGATCAATACCAGTATCATCAATGTCAGCTGACTTACCCATTCTATGTTCTTTATGAGGTGGCTGCCAATCACCGTTAATATCAAATAATCCACCATATGGCAAGCTAATGTCGTTAATGAGTAATTTAACACCAGAATGAAGTGAATCATAATCAGCAGCAATATTTTGTATACTGGTCAGTATTTTTGTGATACCATAATGATTATGATCTTCCTGATAATCTGGTGGTCCATGATGTTTTGCTGTCCCACCAACCTTGGTGTAATATTCACTCTCTGGCAGCAGTTCCAGATCTGGTACTCTCACCTTCAAAGTATCCAGTGCTAGTAATGTATCCTCAGACAAAACTGTCATGGCTGTGAATTCAAAGAGACCTCCAAATTCCGGAGCAGTATACTTAACTATTCCTGTGCCTGTAGTATCGGTCTTGATAGTTACTTCTGTGGTCCCGATGTTATCTCCGACTAACTGACCCATCAAATTCGCTGGCGGTTGGTTGGTGTGGTCGTGGCCGCCAGAAGGTAAAATCATCTGTAAAGTAATGGTTATATCTTGATTGATAACGGGTAGATCGTCCTTTAACAGTGCAACCTTAATATTTTCCTGAACATTTCGTTTGTTGGGGTTTTTCGATTTACCACTAGGCATAGTAGGCCATATTTGTGCCGGTTCTGGTATTGTAATATTTAATGAATAAGTACTACTTTTAATCACCACTATCCCCATCCCCTCTTTATCCTCATCATCTACTCTAGAAGTTACCGTAATCTCCACTTCCTGCGGTTCATCCGGCTCCTCCCCATCCGCAATAAATTTCACCTTTCCTGCTTTGGCATCTTCGTAGATAATATTTGCTAAAGCATCTGATATTACACTATCCGGTGATAAAAAACTTCCGTATACTCCTCCTCCGGAAAATAAAAAGAAATTAACACAGGTCCCTTGGGGTAAATCAAGGTCTCCATCAAATTTATCCTTAGCCTGCACCATAATTGTCGAGATCTCTGAATGATTAATCGTATCAGGTATCATAGTCACTTCAAAATGATCTGGTATTAGTTTTAATAGATTTGCTGTACCATATACGGTAGTATCATCCTTACATATGACTTTAACCATTAAATTTTCTATGCTGTCAGGAATTGCTTTTTCTATAACATATTTAACATTTCCCGCATGGGCATAGTCATATGTAACACCAGCCTGATTGTACGAAACCAATCTACCATAATGTTCAGCTAAAGGATCTAAGGTAAAAATTAATATTTCATCTGTATCTTTATCGAAATCCATATCATTAAAGTCCTTCCCTTGTACATAAATAGATGTTTGAGATGACATAGAGTCAGGTTCACAATGGACATCAAGATGATGTAAACCATATATTACAATAAATAAACTATTATTTTCAACATGGTAAGTGGGTATCCATTTAACTTGAAAGGCAACTGTATTTGTAGCTACTACTACTTTCTGAACTATAGGTTGATTTTCATTAAATTCTGTTTCATGAAGCATTCCTCCTCCATAAGCATTGTTATAATCAAAGCAAAAACAAATTGTATCAGGTGGGTATAAATCATACCAGTCAAACAAAAATATATCAATCCGATTATTCTCAGTTATATATTGGATTCCTTCTTCATTCGAATTTTCCCACGAAACAAAATCTCCAAGTGTTGGTGGTCCAGTCCTCTGAAAGGCTTCTCCTACCAATTCATATTTCATATTTTCAGGTATATAAAAAGAAATGACAGGAATTGTAAAAGAATAGGTATAAATACAAGGTATAGAGATTTGACCTCCTCCCCAAATACCACATATTTTTTCTTCATTTATGACTACTTCATAATTGAAATCCGAATAGGAAATGAGACTGTCACTGTATGTTTTTAATAAAATAGGTGATGAAGTTTTATTAAAAATATAATTAACATCAGGCAATTTGCTATTTTCCGCCCTAAATAAAAAATCACGTTTTATTATTCGAACTTCATTGCTTTGAATCTCCACACTATCCCTTATCACCACCTGTCCCCATAAAGAAGATGCTGTTAACAAAATAAATATATATAAAAAACCTACTTTTCTCAAGAACATAATCGCCTCCCTGTTTTTAAGTATTCCATTACCATTTTAATCCTTAATGCTGCACATTAACCTTAACAGACCATTCCTGGGTACGAGTTTCACCTGTCGCTTTTAGTTTGATGATATACATGCCGCTTGCAACCTGCTGCCCATATGAATTCTTACCCTGCCAGGGGATTTCCCACAATCCTGCAGAAAAAGGTTTATCTACAAGGGTTTTAACTTCTTGTCCCAGGATATTAAACACCATTATCTTTACTTCTGCCTGCTCCTTTAAAGAAAACCGCACCATGGTAGATGGATTGGCAGGATTGGGATAAGGGGGATAGAGCTTAGATTCATTGCTTTGCAGTACAGCACAAATGGTGAGTGCTTTTTTTGAAATTATCTTTCTATTATTATCCATAAGTCCTATAATTACTTTACCGGTTTCTCCGGATTTTCCGCTTTTGGCATCAAACCAGAATTCTGCCTCACAGGATGTGCCCGTTTTTAAGGAATCGATCATAAAGGTGTTATGGTCAAATTGTATCCAGTCCGGAAAGGATTCAACAAATACCCCTAGCTTATACATGGTATGAAAAGTTTTATTAGTTACTGTGTACACTAATTTATTTCCTCTGGTACCGAGCGGAACTTTATGTGCCTGACCAAATAAGATTATCGGGATTAAAACCATACTAAAAAGTATTAATTTCATATATTACTCCTTTAATATTGGATATTCTTTCCTGATGTTTGTATCCTGGATATTTAAAAATGATTTATCTAAAATGAAAAAAAACGATAATGTCAAGTAAAAATTTACGAAATAAATAAAATTTTTATGGATTTGCTTGATTGAATATGACAGTTAAAAAACATTCCCCCCTCTTTTTTAAAAAAAAGGTGGAGATTAAGGGGGCGAGTTTACAACTCATCTCCAAATCCCTTCTCTTTGGAACAGAGAAAAGCTTGAGGCATTGGTTATAATAATGTATTTCACTGAAAAAAAATAATCTCTCAATTTTCCCTGTCAAAGTGACTTTAAACATTAAACAAATGATATAGGAGTTAGAAAAAAAAACCTATAAAAAAATCCCCCTCTCTTTTTCAAGAGAGGGGGATTAAGGGGGTGAATTTTAGAAAACAATGACAGCATTCCAGTATCAAACTCATCTCCAAATCCCTTCCCTTTGGAACAGAGAAGGGGCTGAGGATTATGTTAAAAGTAGGATTTTGATTGCTTTGATGGGGAGTTAATATAAAAATAAGAAG
>CAYUAG010000031.1:33575-34851 GCA_964442615.1 uncultured bacterium | reverse complement strand
CTGCCTCGGTTACAGCTATGGAAAGATTATCACTTTGATCTTCAGTAAGATGCATCTTTTTGGCTATAGAAGTGGTAATTTTTTCAACCTTTTGTAATTGGTTTCTTTTACTAGAAATAGTATATTTAAAATATTTTTTATTATTATTCATGGAAAATGTACGATTTTATTTTTTTTTCTTTTTTCGGGAAGGAAGTAATTTTTCCAAGCCGATTTTCTCTTTTAGATGGATAGAGCCTCCGGAGATTACCAGTTTTAAAGCTTCTTCTACTGACATATTGAGCTCCTGTACATCTTTTTTGGGTACAAAGAGAAGATACCCAGAAGTTGGATTTGGGGTTGTGGGAACTATTACACTAACTACATCTTCAGAAATATTATCCTGAATCTTTCCTTTAGTATCCTGAGTAAAAAAAGCGATTGAATAACACCCTTCACGTGGATATTCAATTAGAACAGGTTTTTTAAATAATTCTCTTTTTTCTGAGAAGACAGCTTCGCTTATTTCCTGGATGGCAATATATATACGATTTAAAAGAGGTATATGTGTTACAATATAATCTCCAACAGCAAGTATTTTACGTCCAATATAGTTTCTTGTAATAGCACCAGTAATAAAAATTAAAGCTAATAAAAATAATATTCCCAGACCTGGGATGGCAGTAATAATATTTTTTTCTCCGAATCGTCTTATAAGTATATTAATAATTGTTTCTTTGAGGATACCATCCAGAAAATTAAAAAGAAAATATAAAATGTAGATTGACAGTGTGATTGGTGCTAAAACCAATATACCTGCAAAAAATGTTTTTCTTATTTTATTCCACATAAGTATCCTTTAACAATTATTTGAAATCATCCCTTACATAAAATGATATAAAAGTATTAATATAATCTCTTCCTTGTTCTAGCGACTCTGGTAAGAGAATAATTAAGAATTTAGATGGGTAGCATTTTTTTTATAATAGAACTATTTTTCTTTAGGAACAACTTTATATACTTCTTCTCCTTCTTTTGCCATTCCATATTCTTCTCTGGCCACTTTTTCTATTGTTTCAGGCTTATTCAGTTGTTCATTTTTATCTTTTAGTATTTTTTCTTCAGCATTTAATTTTTCGATTTCTTTTTTCAGTTTTGATTGTTTTTGGTAAGCTTGTATTTGCTTGATAAAACCCCGGTCACCTAAAGAAAAAATAAACAATACAATTAAAAAAATTATGAAATAAATCAGCCATCCAAATCGTTTAAATGTATTTTTCTTTTTTTTCAACTTTTG
>CAYUAG010000031.1:0-33565 GCA_964442615.1 uncultured bacterium | reverse complement strand
ACAGTCTATTTTAAAATTTTATTTCCATAATAACTGGCAGTTTCGCCTAATTCTTCTTCTATACGTAAAAGCTGATTGTATTTTGTCATCCTTTCCCTCCTGCAAAGAAGACCAGCTTTAATTTATCCACTACCTGGTGTCACAGGAGAATCTGCAATTATTGTATCTTCGGTTTCATCTGAGCAATTGAAAAATCAACCATGTATGGCCTATGATAATTGGCTTGATCAATGGTTTCCAGTGTCTCTGTAAGAATTCTAATTCATTAGCAGATTTTTATCCCAACTGATTTTTTCCTATAAGGATTTCGAGTTTTTTTGTTTTGGTTTCTGGCCAGGAAATCAGAATCAAGATGAATACACAGGCATCTGCTCCCTGAGCAGTTCATACAGCTTAACACCTTCATCTTTCGTTTCATTGATTATTTGCAATCCAACGGTCAAGTCGTCGAATGATAATTGTTCTGCAAGCGTTTGCCATAGTTGCTCTTGCTTTTGAGACTTTGCCTTTGTCTCTGCATCCTGCATCCTTTTAGCTACATTTGTTTTGATTTTTTCTTCGTCTTCTTTAGTGAACGCATTACCTTTTTCTACCTTAGCACTTTCAATTTTTTTCTCTGTAACTCTTTCTGCAAGAGAGCTTAAGATTTTTATTCCTTCATTAGTAGCGATTGTTTTGGCCATTGCATTGCACATTTGTTCTCTGATCACTTCCCAGAGTCTTTGTCCCTTTATCGCTCCTATTAATCTAGCCAAGGCTAATGAGAGGGAGAGAATGGCATTCATTCCCATGTTTGCTTTTCTCTGCATCACAGTGATCTGTTCTTTTTGTGGTGCACCAGACACTAATTTTTTTCTTTTTATTGCGATATCCTTCTCTATTTTGAGCAGTGTTCTGTCGATTTCGATGATATCGCCGAGTTCGGAAATCTTTTTACCGACGAATGCTTGAGATAATATTTCATGTACATTGTCTACCGCATTCAAACAACCTTTTCCATTATACCTATTCGCCCGATACCAGAGGTTTGAAAGATCCTGGTCGTTTTTAGCTTCGATGGTTTCATCTTTTAACTCTTTTTTAAATATAAAAGTTTTGTTAGGTTGTTTTTTAAACAGGTCTGGATATTTTTCTACAATGGCATTTTTTTCGATGATGCTATCGATCAGGTGCATTGCTTCATCCGTTCCAGCTGATGTTCCCAGAGGTGTGGCACCTTCGAATATGAGCAGACTTTCATATTTTTTACTACCCTGTATACCAGCTTTGACCTCCAAACCCACAGTGGGGATTCCAGTGTTTGTCGATGCCTCACGGGCTACAATTTCTGTTATCGTGAGTTTTTTAATAAACTTTTCGGTAATTTGTTCTGCTTCTTTTTCTGAAACGGCCTCTTTTTTCTGGATGGCCCCTCTGATGATTTTGGAAACGGCTTCGTATTTGTGTACACGTTCAGAGTTCGAGCCACCACCGCACTTCAAGCCTAAGGTTTGTGCGGCCATAGCTGTCTGAGCTTCGAAGTCTTCGATGGGTGACTTGGAACGATGGGAAACGATGAGCTCTAATTTTTTTCCAATACCGGTGAGCATGGCCAGGATTCCTTCTGAGACGCTTCCTATCTGGTTAAGTTTAATCAAGGCTGCATTGATAAGTCCTTCGTCTGCACCATACTCAATAGATGAGTCTTTGGTTGTAATGTTGTCATCACCAATAACAATGATTTTATCTCCAAGTTTATCCATGAGTTTCTTCCAGCCTTCATCATCATCTTCGGCAAATCCGTCTTCGATAGAGACCATGGGGATATCATCATCTTCGATTGCTTTTCGATAGATTTCGAGAAGATCGTCTCTACTCAATACTTTCTGTTCCTTGTCTCTCCAGCCAAGGTAAATACCTTTTGCATCTGCAAGGCTTGTCGATTCTCTGTATGCATTTTGACATTCACTCGCTGCTGGATCAATAGCCATAGCCACGTCTTTCCCGGGAATATAACCACAATCTACAATAGCCTGTTTCTGCATTCTCCATAATCTCTGTACAGGCAGTGTATCGATTTCTTCTTTCTTGACATAAGCTGCTATTCCTCCTTCGGTTCCTATACCTTTTACCGTACATCCTTCTGCGTTTTCGATGATTTCCTTTAGTCTGGTCTGTAGACGAACAGTGACCTCCTGGGCATCTTCGTAATTCTTCGCACTTAGAGGAATAAACATGCTTTCCTGCAGACTTATATTACTTTCAGGGAATTCCTTTTCAGTATGTCTACCTCCCATTCCACAGTTTCTATATTCCCAGGGAACAGAGACGACCTTGCCGTTTGGAAGAGTCATATTCTGCATACGTGTATGAACTAACATCTCTTTTACATGTTTGACCTGATTTGCCCATTTTTCAAGATCCTCACGTTTAGTTATTTTTTTTGTTTTTACTGCTGCCAGAGATTCTCTTTTTTTAAATTCTTTGTATTTACCCGGATCTGCGAGGAAGAAGTCGAGAAGTCCTACAAGTCCCAATCCCAGAAATAATCTACCAATATAAACGATGACATCCTGGTCGCCCACTAATCCTAAAACAAGCAAAAGAATTGCAATGGGAAGAGTGATGGCAGCCAATAATTTGCTTGCAGCCGGCCCAGCAGCTGAGACAGCTAAATTGTAGGGTGCGTCGGGATGATAATCTAGACCAGTTTTGTTTACTCCGGTAAACCTACCGAGGGGGATTGTGAAAAACATTTTCAAATACCATAATCCTTTCTTTAGAAAATTTTGTGACATTCGAGTTTGTGCCTCTGGTAGCAGGTCTTGATTTAAGGCATTTATTTTTACTGCTTTTAAATAATGACCCATTTCGTGAATTGCAATTCCAATATGAAAAGTTAAGTACCAAAAAATACAAGAGATAATTGTCTCAGGGCTTCTAAACATATATTTTAAGACTTCGCCTCTCTCGCTAATCGCAGAAGGGATAGATAAGACTGAGGATATGAAAGCCACATGAAACGAAACCAGTATGTGGTTTGCTATAACCCAACCTTTATCAAGAAATGCGTTTCCATTTAAGAGTTTTCCAATTTTCCTTTCCTTTAAATAAAAGATTTTTTTCATCCTATGTCTCCTTTTGATAAGTTCGAATATTTCCTTGTTCGCTGTTATGTTCAAGGTCTACCGATGGCAAAATAATCAAATCCTATCTCACGTATATTTTGTGGATTATAAATATTTCGGCCGTCAAAGATTACGGTACGTTTCATGATGGATTTCATTTTCTCAAAATCCGGTTCGCGATATTGCAGCCATTCCGTCACGATAATTAGGCCGTCGCTGTTTTCCAAAGCTTTGTAATTGTCATCGTATAGGGTCACGATTTTATCCAGCTCCAATCGACGGGCTTCATCCATGGCCACTGGATCGTGGGCTTGAATTTTTACTCCGAGTTTATGCAGTTCTTTGATAATAACCCGTGAAGGAGCTTCCCGCATATCGTCGGTTTTAGGTTTGAAGCTGAGTCCCCATAAGGTAAATGTCTTACCTGCTACATCGTTGTTGTAATATTGGAGCAGCTTGGGAATGATGATTTTTTTCTGCTCTTCATTTACTTCTTCTACTGATTTTAAAATACGCATATTATAATTATTTTTTTGAGCTGTTTTTATGATTGCTTTTACATCCTTAGGAAAACATGATCCACCGTACCCTACCCCAGGAAATATAAAGGAATATCCGATCCTCTTATCTGAACCAATACCCAGCCTTACACTATTTACATCAGCACCAACCAATTCACAGAGTCTAGCCATTTCATTTATAAAAGAAATTTTTGTAGCAAGAAGTGAGTTTGCGGCATATTTTGTCATTTCAGCGCTAATCTCGTCCATAATATGGATTGGATTACCAGTTCTTACAAAAGGCTCATACAATTTTTTCATTGTTTTTCCAACCTCAGAATCACTGGTTCCAATAACGACTCGGTCAGGATACATGAAATCATCAACAGCAGCACCTTCTTTAAGAAATTCAGGATTTGACACTACCTGGACCTTAGTATTTGTTTGTTTTTGAATGGTTTTCTTAACCAGAGCAGCAGTTCCTACTGGAACTGTACTTTTATTCACAACTATTTTAAATTTTTTCATGTATTGACCGATTGATTTTGCTACATTTAGTACATAGCTTAGGTCAGCAGAACCATCCTCATCAGGAGGTGTTCCAACAGCTATAAATATTATATTAGATTTTTGAACTGTTTCCTCAATATCGGTTGAAAAGTGTAGATTTTTTTTCATTACGTTTCTTATCACAAGTGGTTCAAGGCCTGGTTCATAAATTGGAACAATCCCATCTTTTAAATTTTTAATTTTATTTTTATCCTTATCCATACAGATTACATTATTTCCTGATTCAGCAAAACATGTTCCGGCTACCAGTCCTACATATCCTGTTCCAATAACTGAAATGTTCATTTTACCTCCATAAAAATTATAAGATAGTATTAAATTTTGTAATGAAATTTATCTCTGCAACCATTATATTTTTCAAACACCGATATTTAAAAATTTTTAAAACCAATTTCAAATATAATAAATAATCCTCAATTATTTGTCTACTAAAGATAATATAAAATAACTAATCATTCAAGTTTTCTTTTTAATAGTTTTAGAAATTAGATGCTTGAGAGAAGGTATGAAGTTAGTTATAATTAATTAATTATATTTTAGTTATATTAACGGTTTTTTTTAACTCCCCTTTTTTCACATTTTTTAAGTACAGGACACATACTGCACCAGGGGCTGACAGGTGTGCAGAGATTCTGTCCAAAAGCAACAAGAATGTCATTAATGGGAATCCACCATTTCTTAGGAAGTTTATTTCTAAGTGTCATTTCTGTTTTTTCTGGTGTTTTGGTATCAAGGTATCCAAATCTGTTTGTTATTCTATGTACATGAGTATCAACACAGATTCCATTTTTATTAAAGCCACGGGTCAGAACTAAATTTGCAGTTTTCCTGCCTACACCTGGGAGAGAAAGAAGTTGTTCCAGGTTATCCGGAACTCGGCTGTTATAGGTATCAACAAGAATACTGCATACAGTGTGAATATTTTTTGCCTTACGTTTATAAAATCCTACTGGATATATTAACTTTTCGATTTTTAAGTGGGTAAGATTTTTTATGGATTCCGGAGTGTCAGCTTTTTGGAAAAGACGTCTGGAAGCTTTTGAAGTTACTTCATCCTTGGTTCTTAAACTTAACATGGTGGAAATAAGCACTTTAAAGGGTTCTTTTGTTTTTTCAGCAATTTCAGTTACTATAGGAGTATTCCATTTATGATACTCTTTCTGCAGAGTGGATAACACAGAGATTAGTGTTTTTGTATTCATTTTTAAACATTTTTTTTGGTGAATTGATTATTCTCTATCCCATAACATCTTTTGTTTAAATTTATCTAAGGTTCGCCTTTCTTTTTTGGTGGGTCTTCCTTGGTTTTTTTTGTACTTTTTCTTATTGCGTTTTTTAAAAAGATTAATAAGCTGTTTATCATCTTCTGATAGTTTCAATTTATTATCTTCGTGATATAATTTCTGGGCTTCCTTGGCAGGAAGACCTTTATCTGCCAGATTTTCTACTTTAACATTTCTATATCTATCATGCCAGTGAATTGTGATATTATCACCAATGTCAAGAAATTTATGAGGTTTTACTCGCTTACCATTTACTTTAACTTTACCACCTTTACATGCTTTTGCTGCTTGTGATCTGGTTTTATAAAATCTGGCTGCATTTAACCAGCGGTCTATTCGTACTTTTTTAAAATTTTCATTCATAACTATTATATATTTTTTATTAAGATACAAATTTTTTATTTTTTATTCAAGTAAAGGATTGTCTAATATATTTTTGTAATTTTTTTTATACATTGATCACTATTTATTTTAATAGAATTGTAGGATTTTTTGATATATAAATAGGAAGCTAATAGTACCGATATGTCAATCATTATTGAGAATATAATTGTCATGCTTATTTTACTTAATTCTTTTTTGGTTATTGTCTATGGTATTGATAATGGAAAAAAATTTCCTTTTAAAAAAGTTTAATGTCGTTATTCTCTAGAAGGGTCTTTTTACGTATGATAGTTTTTATTTTATTCACATTAATGAGTGATATCATATTCGAAAATATTTTTTAGGCTGAGTTATATCATTTTAGATATTCGGAGGTGTTGTCTTTTTAATAATCAGTATTCAATGTATTTTTCATGGAAAGGCTGCTATTGAATCTCTTTGTAGTGAATTAGAATATATATGGGGTACAGTAACCATACCGTTTTTATTAGAATCCGAAACCTTAAGTACCAGTGTCGTTACAGGAAAAAATATTACTCAGTCTCAAGCGATAGTATCATTTTCTATTTCAATTTTTATTTCCTTATCATTACTGATAGTATTGAAAATAATCCATGACAGCGTACAATTGAAGAAAACCCATTTAATTGACAGATATACTAAAATTATGGGAAAAGTAACTACTCTGATTTTTGGAACTATATACATTGATATGATAATGAGAAGTATTAAAACCTAGATGATTAAGTTGCAGTTTTAATGGAAAAATTTAAGAGTATTTTTAAAAATTCACCTAATTCTAGTAGTATTAAGTAATAAATTTAACAATACGTAAGGTAGGTATATTTTTTGGAATGGCATCTTTTTTGCAATGATTTAAATCGATGATTAATTGATTGGAATTTTAATTATTTCAAATTGAAGGAAAATAAAAAAAAACTTGACATTACAATGACAAATTAATATATTTATTTAAATATAAAAAATAAGAGGTATATTTATAAGAATTCGTTATAGGTCTGATGGATAAAATATTTATGTAAATGGTTAAGCTATATCCATGGCCTGAGACGAATTTCATCAGACCGGATGAGTTAAGGAATGTAGCATTTAATAAATGTTATGTTTTCTTATAAAGTTCGGTTTTTTTTATTATGTGGAGGTATAATTGATGAAGAAATTAACACTTATTTTATTAGTTTTCGTATTTAGTTTAATTACAGTTACGAATTTATTTGCTGTTAGTGAAGCTGCAGTACTATTCCTTTTAATTTCACCTGGAGCACGGGCATCAGGTATGGGGGAATCATTTGTAGCACTTGCAGATGATGCAACTGCAATATATTGGAATCCTGGAGGTCTTGCTTTTCTGGAGGGTAAAGAGATTATTTTTATGCATTGTAAGTGGCTCCCAGGTCTAGTAGATGATATGTTCTATGAATTTGCCTCATATAGACATTATGTGGAAAGTTTAGGAGGAACAATTGCTGCTAATATAACTTATTTAAATATGGGGGAGCAAGTTTGGACAAGCGAATCTGGTGTAGAAAGGGATAGATTTCAAAGTTATGACTTTGCTATAACTCTTGGATATGCAACAAAAGTAACTGAAAATATTGGTTTGGGTGTTAATGTTCGTTATATTCAAAGTATGCTTGCCCCTGATTGGGTTGATGTGGGGGAAGAGAAAGGAAACGGCTCTGGCAATGCATTTGCATTTGATATTGGAATCCTCTGGAAATTTGGATTCATTAAAGGATTATCATTTGGAGCTAATCTTTCCAATTTAGGACCAAAGATTGCCTATGTTGATGCTGCTCAAGCAGATCCCTTACCTGCAAATTTAAAATTAGGTTTTGCTTACAGAATTTTGGATAAGAAATATAATAGACTCACTATAACTGTTGATACGAATAAACTTATGGTTGTAAAAAAAGGTGATAAATCTGATGCGTTTTATGAGGCAATTTTTACAAGCTGGACTGATGGATCCTTGAATGAACAGTTAAGAGAACTTATTACCTGTGTAGGATTTGAATATGTTTATAATAATATGATATTTTTGAGAACCGGATACTATTATGATGAAATCGGCAAAGTCAAATTTCCTACATTTGGCGCAGGACTTCAATATAATACATATAGGTTTGATTTTGCCTATGTTGCTGCAGAAAAAGGACATCCTCTTTCTGATACCATGAGATTCTCTCTCAGTCTTGGATTCTAATAAATATTTTGTAAGATTTTTAATGCCCACAAAACACGGAAGAAACTATCAGCAGGATGTAAGACCTGATAAACATTAAATTAGTTTTGTGTTTTAGTGGGCTGTATACTATAGTACCTTTCTGGATTTTACTATAAAAATTTTTAAATTAGGAATAGCAGGTAATGAATCGTCCTATCCAAATTTTTTTTATAATTTCTTTTATGGCCATTTCAACTATAACCAATGCTCATATTGATGATCATCATAATAATTTTTATAAAACATCAATTTCCAGAAAAAATTTTATAAAATCTTCTTTATTTTTTTGGGAAGATGATCAGATTTTTTTCCAAGAGCAGTCCAACTATGTTAATTCAACAGATACAGTTAAAATACTATCCTTTATGGTAGAGTTTGTCCAAGATGATGATTCCCTTACTACAGGTGATGGTACTTTTATTATCACTACCTCAGAGGATGCAATTATTGATCCTCCGCCTCACAACCATACCTATTTTGAGAATCAACTTGCTGCTTTAGCCTCCTACTATGGTTCTGTTTCAGGTGGTAAACTTATTTTAAAAGGTACTGTATTTCCGGAAGTACTGAAACTTAATCATACCATGGCTTATTATAATCCAGAAGAAGATGACGATAATGATAATGGAACAGATAAAGGTCTTGTTGAACTTTTCAGAGAAGCAATCCTTTCTGCAGATTCTGCCGGAGCTGTTTTTTCAGATTATGATTCCTATGTCATTTTTCATGCCGGGGTAGGAAAAGATATTGCTCTTGATTATGATCCTACTCCCAGGGATATCCCCTCTGCATTCTTAAATCTTGATGATATAAAAAAATATCTTGCTGAAGGAGACCAGAATTACCAGGGGATTGAGGTAGAAAATAACAGCTATAGAATACAGGAAGGCATAATACTGCCTGAAACAGAAAATCAGGAAGGTTATGAGGTTGGTCTTTTGGGTACTATGAGTATTATGTTTGGATTTCAGCTGGGACTGCCTGCTCTCTGGAACACAGAGGATGGAAGCTCTGGTATTGGTATGTGGGGTTTAATGGACCAGGGTTCCGGAAATTATATGGGATTAATACCAGCTGAGCCCTGTGCTTTTAGTAAAGTGTTGCTTGGCTGGGAGAAGCCTCTAATAGTTCATCAGCAAGATAGTTTAAGAATTGGCTGTTCCAAAGCAGCAGTATCCCATAAAATTTATAAAGTTCCCCTTAATGATCATGAATATTTTTTAATTGAAAACCGCCAGTATGACACTAATGGGGACAGCATAACCACAGGAAGGACTAGTACTGGTGCACAGGTGATTTTCAGACCAGATGGTAGGACTATAGAAATGGAGGAACCAGGAGTAATCACCTCAGTTGAGGAGTATGATTATGGTCTTCCCGGCTCAGGCATACTGATCTGGCATATTGATGAAGAGGTGATCCGTAGTACAATAGAGAAAAACAGAATCAATGCTGATAAGGAACACAGGGGACTTGACCTGGAGGAGGCGGACGGGGCTCAGGATATTGGTGAGTCGTATAGTTTTACTGCCGGTGGATCAGGTTCGGAATATGGAGTTATGTATGATGCCTGGTTTCAGGATAATGAGAAAAATATAGAGAGAAATGATACCAATAAAGTAATGTTTACTCCTTACAGTTTTCCCTCCTCCATATCCAATCAGGGTGGTAACTCCCATATTGTGATCACAGATTTTTCCAAAAGAGATACTGTGATGAGATTTTCTGTAACCACCGATATTATTCAGCCAGGTTTTCCCTGCTATTTTGAAGGCTGTTCAACCTGGGTCTCTCCGGTACTGGTTGGAGATCTGGATGCAGACGGCAATCAGGAATTGGTTACTGCTTCCGGAAAATCAGTGTATGCCTGGAATAGTGACGGCACTCCCTTTTATTCGAATTTGACTGGTTTCCGGGTATCGGTTATTAATGATACCATTTTTTACGATATGCCCTTGTTACTTCAGTGTTCTGCAAATATATGCATTCCCCCTCTGGTTTTTGATTTAAACGGAGACAATCAGGATGAAATTATTATTGCAGATGATGAGGGAACTGTTTCTGGTTGGAGGTTTGGATTTGATAATACCGGGAAACTGATCTCCAACAACTTGTTCTCCTGGAATGATAATCAGTCTTCAGTTTCCACCTACCTTCATATAATTGTATCAACCTCAGATACTTTTCTGGTATTTGGTACCAGGGAGGGAAAAATTTATAGTTTATCCAGTACCGGAGCTCTTTCCTGGGTATTTAAAGCTACAGAACAAACCATAACAGGAATCTGCCAGATCTCCGATAACGGCAGTATTGCAGTCAGCTCTTCCAATATTCTTTTCTTTATTGATAATGCTGGTTCCCTGATTAGAAAAAAACAGTTTTCAGATACAGAAGAGATTTTCTCACCAATTTCAGCCTATTTAGGAGAGCAGGATTATCTTATGACAGCAGCAGTATCCCAGACTGGAAGCTTGTTGATCTATGATAGATTTGAGGATACTTATTGCACTACAGAAGAAAAAATAACTCATGCTGATATTTCTCTTCCCGCTGCAGGAGATATTGATGGTGACGGAATATGCGAGGTAGTGATTACAGCTCATGATAAGCTGTATGGGTTTAACTTTAATGCAAGTTATGTTGATTATACACCTTTTCCTTACTATCCGCGTTCAGCAGTGCTGTCTTCCTGTCTGCTGGGGGATATAAATGGCGATGACAACCTTGAGATTATAGTTTCTACTTCTCTAGGAAATATTGAAGCCTGGGATTATACCGGAGAGATGGTAGGAGGATTTCCCCTCACAACTGGTGCTTCCCTTCCTGTTCCTCCAACTTTATTGGACCTGGACAGAGACGGAGATATCGAAATTGCGGCAGTTTCAGAAAGGGGAGTACTGTATGTGTGGGATTTTCCCGGCAGTTATAATACCGATTCAATTGTATGGGGGAGTTATCTTCACGATTCTGCTAATTCTGGGATGAACAGAAAAGAATTAATCCCTTTACCTGAGAAATCTGATATACTGCCTGCCAATCTGGTATACAACTACCCCAACCCGGCAAAAGGAGATTTTACCTTTATCAGGTATAGATTGGAAAAACAGGCTGAGGTAAAGATACAGATATATGATCTGGCTGGAGAGTTAGTTGAATCTTTTTCCGGACCTGGGGTAGCCAAAACAGAAAATGAAGTTAGCTGGAATATTTCTAAGGTTGAAAACGGGATTTATTTCTGCAGGGTGAAAGCAGATACAGGTTTAGAAGAGAAAGCAGTTATCTGTAAAATTGCTGTTATTAAATAGAAGATAGATGATAGGAGATAGATAGGTTTTAGGGGTAAGGGATAGGGAAGCTAACTTCTAACTTCTATTTTCTAAGAGCTGAATAAAAGCAGAAGATAGAGATTAGAGGATAGGAAATTAAATAATTTTAAAATTGTCTTTATTTAAGGAAATTATGAAAATTAAACAAATTCTCATTCTATTCTTTCTGGTATTTCTTTCAGTTACAGTATTTGCCCAAATGCAGCCGTTCAATCATCCTGAGCTTAACTGGCGTACCATAGAGACAGACCATTTTTATATTCACTTTCATCAAGGTACAGAGAGGACAGCACAATTAACCGCTAAAATTGCTGAACAGATTTATGATCCCATAACTTCCTTGTATTCTTATGAACCTGACGGGAAAATTCATTTTATTATCCGGGACCATGATGATGTCTCCAACGGAGCTGCCTATTACTACAATAATAAGATAGAACTTTGGGCACCGTCTTTGGAATTTTTTCTCAGAGGTGATCATAACTGGTTACGAAACGTTATTACCCATGAATTTTCCCACATGATTTCCCTGGGCGCGGTAAGGAAATTACCAAGGCAGTTGCCTGCTATTTACTTTCAGTGGCTTGGATATGAAAAAGAAAAAAGACCGGATGTGATCCATGGGTATCCTAACAGACTGGTGTCATTTCCTTTAGCAGGTACGGTTATACCCATGTGGTTTGCAGAAGGAGTTGCCCAGTTCCAGAGGGCAGGATTAGATTACGATACCTGGGATACTCACCGGGATATGGTTTTAAGAACTGCATGTCTGGAACACAGACTCTTAGGAATTAAGGAAATGGGGGTATTTGGTAAAAAAGGACTGGGAAATGAGAGGGTGTACAATCAAGGGTATGGTCTTACCCTTTACCTTACCTATACCTACGGTGAGAAGAAACTTAATCAACTGATTCATTCTATGAGCCGCCCTTTGCATATGAGCTTTGCCCAAGCAAGCAAAGAAATTCTGGGGAAAAAAAGTAAAGAATTGTATGAAGAATGGAAAAGTTGGCTGCTTACCGGGTATAAAAAGAATAATTTCAGTATAAATAAAAATTATTGTATTCTTGAAAACAAAGGAAGCGGTAACTATTATCCAGTGTTATCTCCGAACAGTAAAAAAATTGCTTATATTTCAAGCCAGGGAAATGATTATTCCTCTCAGTTGAATCTATGGATATGGAATTATACAACTGGTAAAAAGAAAATGATAAGATCTGGAGTGACTACTTCAGTTTCCTGGTTATCTGACCGTTTATTGGTATATGCAAAAAAGACCGATATTACGGCTCAGGGTTCCCATTACTATGATCTATATACATTTGATTTAGAGAGTAAAAAGGAGAAGCGTTTAACCTACAGTGCTCGTACTCAGCAACCTGATGTATCATCTGAAAATAATAAAATTGTTTGTGTTGTACAGGATGACGGCACCTGTAATCTTGCTGTTTATAATTTACAAAACAATACTTTAAAAAAGATTACTGATTATAATAAAGGTGAGCAGATCTATACTCCACGATGGATACCCAAGGGACGGATAGTTTTTGCAATTACAGAGGGAAGTGGTTCCCGTGATATTGCCTGCATAGATTCATCAGGTTCAGGATTTGTATATCTAATTAAAAATAGAAATGATGATAGAGATCCGTTCCCTTCTCCTGATGGTAAAGAGTTGTATTTTTCCAGTGACAGTACCGGTATTTTTAATATTTTTTGTATGAATATGGAAACCGGAATTTCAAAACCAATTACCAGGATTCAGGGCGGTGCTTTTATGCCAACCAAAGGCAAAGATAACAGATTGGTTTTTTCTATGTTTACAGTAGACGGCTACAAAATTGCTTATATGGATTCAGTCAGCAAAACAGCTATACAGGAAGAAAAATATGAATCGCCATATAGAGAGATCAAAGAGTGGCGGAATTCCAAGCAGATTAAGATCAGCAGCTATGATGACACCCAGATTCCGGATTATGAAAGCAGACCCTACAAACACCTATTCTCCAAACTTTCCTTTTTCCCCAGAATAATGTCAGATTATCCGGGGAAATTAAAATTAGGCACATATTTTGCCGGAAGTGATTTCTTGGATAAAATTTCGATATTCGGCGGTGTTGCTCTGAATACTCAATTTGATACAGATCTGTTTTGTATTTTCAACTATAGAGAATTGTATCCCACAATTTTTTTGGAAGCCTACAATCAACGCCGCCATACAAGTGTTGAGCAAAGGGATTATACTTTTAATCTGATTGAAGTTGATATTGGTGCGGATTGGCCTCTGGCTGATAATCATATTTTGCGTACTGCTTATATCTTCAGCAGATATGATGCAAGTATGTCTTTTGAGGAGCAGAATCAAAAGATTGATTTTTCCTATAACTACAATCTTGGCAGTGACTTGCAGATCAGATGGGATTATCAGGGAGTAAAAACCAGCGCTTCTTCAGAAATTGCACCTGCCCGAGGGCGGAATATTACTTTTTTGGTAGAAAGATCCCATAAAAAATTTATTGATGGATTTGAAATTCATAAAAATTACGGGACCTTAGTAGAGAAATATAAAACCTATAATTTTTATTCCTTTAATCTGAACTGGTACGAGTATCTGCCGGGTCTGATTAAGGATCATTCTCTTGCTCTCAGACTAAAGGCCGGATACATTGACAGACCGGTTGATGATTTCTACTATTTTTTTGGTGGAGGTCTGGAAGGATTAAAAGGTTATTCCTTCTACAGCTTGCAGGGAAGGAAATTAGTACAGTTTGATGCAGCCTACCGTTTTCCTGTTTGTAAAAATATCAATACCAAGTTGTGGTTTATTCATCTGCATAAACTCTATCTGTCAGCATATGTCCAGGTAGGTAATATCTGGAGCAGCAATGAGTTTGATCCAGCTGAAATAAAACGGGATGCAGGGTTACAGTTACGTTTGCAGTTGTTCTCTTTTTACAGTTTTCCATTAAGTGTTTTTTTTGATAGTGTTTATGGTTTTGACAGCTATCGCTTAAGAGGGAATTTTTATGGTGAAGAATGGCGATTTTATTTTGGGATATTGTTTGGTTTTCTTGATTAACCCTGACAGAATCGTAACCACTAGAATATAAAGGTACTAAGAAAATAAAATAAAAATTGATGAATTTAAGGTTGTAGTGTCTTGATAAGATGATGGAGTGTATTAGAGTGATTTTACTGAAAGGGGTACATATGGAACAATTCAAAAATAAAATATTCGTAATGGTTTTGGCAGCAGGATTTATATTTTTAATTTTCCCCCAATCATTACTCTGTAGTGATAAAAATATTATACCTAACCCAGATGGGGAGCTGAGATATCTTATGCTTTATAAAAACCGTTATGTAACACAATTAAATTTTATTCCAGAAAATATTCAAACTACCCTTAAAAAAAAGACTCCGGCTGTGGGGATATTGCTCTCAGCTGCTGTTCCGGGAACTGGTGAAATCTATGCCGGGTCCAGAATTAAAGGAGCCATATTTTTAGGAGTTGAAATTTTACTCTGGTGGAAATATTATGATTTTCGAAAAAAAGGCTATGATATTGAAAAAAAATATGAAGCTTATGCTGATAAATATTGGGATGAAGATAGATGGAGAGAGTGGATGCAAAATAATCCTGAGTTTGGAGATACAACCCATACCCTGCCTTCTACTAAAACCCAGCAATACTATGAAATGATCGGAAAATACGATCAGTTTAAGGCAGGATGGGATGATTATCAGGAGGGTGGACCATCTCTTACTGAGAACCGAGACATATACCTGACTATGCGGCTTAATAGTAATAATGAGTTTGAAAGAGCATCTACCTGTGCTATGCTTACCCTTGCCAACCATGTTTTATCATCCCTGGATGCAGCCTGGACCATTCGGGGGGTGAATAGAAAAGTAGATTCAAAAATACGAATGAGTTATAGAAAAGTGCATGGATATGGAGTTCCGTTTCTATCCTTTACAACCAGGTGGTGAGGAAAATTGAAATCCTAAAAAAGAAGTTAGATGTTAGAAGTTGGAGGTTAGATATTATTAGGTCGTTTAAACTCCTTAAAATTTATTTTCTGATTTTTAGCTTTTATTATTTTATTTCAAAAAGAATGAAGAGTAAACTATGAGAAAGTTAAAAGTAAAATTATGTTCGCTAATAGTTATAATTGTATCAATATTACTTTCTTCAGAGGGGTGGAGTAGAAATGAAGAGAAGAAGAATGTTTTTTCAGGAAAACAAGAGTTTAATAAATCACTCCTTATAGGTGAGAATGAGAACAATCAACAAATAAATTCTGACACCACTCCTTCCAGGGGCAAGGCATTTCTTTTATCTTTTCTGGTTCCAGGATTAGGGGAATACTATGCAGGTTCAAATAAAATGGCAAAAATTTTTCTGGGTACTGAGGTTGCTTTATGGACAACTTATTTTGGTTTAAGAATGTATGGCAATTGGAGAGAGGATGATTATAAAAATTTTGCCATAGCACATGCTCATATAAATCCTGCAGGTAAAGATCATGACTATTTTGTTAATATTGAGCATTTTGATGATATAGGTGCATACAATCAAAAAAAGTTACAGCAGAGAAACATTAATGCACTGTATCCTGAGAATAAAGAGTATTCCTGGAAATGGGATAGCAAAAAGAACCGTTTGAAATATGAACAACTACGTATGTCAAGTGATAGAGCTTTTTCAAGTTCAGTACTTGTAATTGGAGTAGTAGTATTAAATCATTTAATTAGTGGTATTGATGCTATGCGTCTTGCCCTAAAAGCTGATAAAGAAAAATCTGATCTAAAAATGGGATTTATTCCTCTACCAGAAGGTGGAATGCAGTTTTGTGTGGTTAAAAGATTTTAGATATACTGATATAGGGTAATAGGCAAGTTTGATAAATTGTATAATTTTTTTGGGTTATCACACAAATTCTCAAAGAATGTAAGAAGATAGGTGATGGAAATCGGAGGTGGATTCTGTAAAGCAATTGAGAATTTAGAATCATGAATTAAAGGAACAAGGAAAAAGGAAAAAGGAATTTTAGCAATGAATAATGAAGAATGCAGAATTAATGAATCTTTTTGTGGTTTTCTTGTTCTCAGTAAGCGAGTCTTTTTTATTTCTTCCTGCCTTATGTAGTGGATCTTTGCGTTCTTTGCGTTAATTTTTTTTCTATTAGCCAAACGAGGAAGATGAGAAACGGGAAATGAAAAAAGAAAAAGAGACTACCACTAATAATGGTTAATTTTTTTTAGGATGCATAAAAGTAGTTAGAAGAAAAGAATTTTAGTAAAAATTTTGGAGGAAAAATGAAACGGTTTTTATTATTAATAATTACTGTTATCATTACAGTCACAATAGGATGCAGTTCGGAAATAAGATTCTCTCCTGAACTTGATAATTTGACCACCATTATGAGCGGAAGTGAGGAAACTGAACTAACCAGTGAACAGTTCATAAAAGAAGTTTCCAATTCGGATATGATTCTTGTAGGAGAGGTCCATTCTGACAGTGTCACCCATATTGTTGAATACGAACTCCTTAAAGCGATATATACTAAACATAATAATTGTGCGGTTGCTTTTGAGATGTTTGAACGAGATGTTCAGAAGATTCTTGATAAATATCTTTACAGTAAGATCACGGAAAAGGATTTTCTGGAAAAGTCCAGACCTTGGACAAACTATCAATCTGCATATAAACCTTTAATTGAATTTGCAAAAAAGAATAAGCTTCCTGCCTTAGCTATGAATGTTCCCAGGCGTTATGCTAATAATGTTGCTAGGTGGGGAAAAGGGATTCTTCATACAATTCCAGATTCTGAGAAAGTTTGGATTGCCAGAGAGTTAAAATGTTTGGATGATTCTTATAAAGAGAGATTTATGAAAGAAATGGGTAGTCAAAAACGTCCTGTTCCTATGGCAAGATTTGATTTTGAGAATTTATATAGAGCCCAATGTTTGAAGGATGATACTATGGCTGAATCCATAAGTGATTTTTTAGAGAAAAATCAAGAATATAAAGTTATTGCTTTTCTGGGCAGTTTTCATGTAGCCTATGGTTTAGGTCTTGCTAAGAAACTGCATATTATTAAACCTGAGATTAACCTAAAAGTAGTTTCATGCATTACAGTAGATGATTTGTCTTCTCTGAATTTTAGTACACATAGGGATAAGGGGGATTATTTGATTTTTATTGCAAGAAATTAATTATGACAATTTTTTAGATATTATTAAGTGAAATTCATTATGTTATTATAAATATTATTTAGTTATGATAAAGAATAGATTATTAATAACGGGAGGCAGTGGTTTTGTCGGAGGTCATCTGATTGATCAGGCTAAAGTAGAATGGAATGTTTGTACCACCTGGAAAACTCGCCCAGTTGCTGTAAGGGGAGTAAAATCTTTTAAACTTGATATTTCTTCAGAAAAAGCCATAGAAAATCTGGTATTGAAGTTACAGCCTGAAGTAATAATTCACACTGCAGCCTGGGGGGATCTTGAAAGATGTGAGGAAAATCCTGAACAGGCTTATCATATAAATACGACCTCAACGGAAGTCTTTGCTGAGATAAGTGAAAAGATAGGAAGCCGATTTTTATTTATCTCATCAGATATGGTTTTTGATGGTAAACGGGGCAAATATAGGGAAACAGATGAGCCCAATCCCATAAATGTGTATGGAAAAACCAAGCTTACAGCAGAAAAATTTATTAAAGCAATATGTACTGATTATGTCATTGCTCGTTCTGCACTAATTTATGGGTCCCCTATTACAGGTTCGAATTCTTTTTCTGAGAAAATTTTAAAAAGAGTATCTGCACATCAGACCATGCCACTTTTTACAGATCAATACCGTTCTCCAATTTTAGTGCAGAATCTGGCGGAAGCACTTCTTGAACTTTCAAAAAGTGACTTTTGTGGAACTATTCATCTGGGTGGTATGGATAAAACAGACAGGTATACTTTTGGTAGATGTCTGGTAGATATTAAAGGATTCTCTCAGGATCTTTTAAATCCTGTGTCTATGTCAACATGCAAGACAAAAGCGCCTCGACCCAAAGATACTAGTTTTGATATATCAAAAGCATGCAGTCTGCTTAAAACCCAACTACTTGGTTTTAGAGAGGGATTAAAAAAATCCTAAGTTAAGTAACCTCCTTAATTAATTTTAGATAACGTTTATAGGGAACTGCTAACATACTCTTTGCCTGGAAGGCTCCGTTTTGAAGACTTATAATTGAAACTTTTGCTGCTGTCTCTTCATTTGGAGCCTCATAAATGTCCATAAAATCATATTCACCTAAAAGAGCATAGTGGGAAATAAATTTAACTTCAGGACATTTCTTTTTAACCTCTTCAAGCCATACTCTTCCAATTTTTTTACGGTCTTTTACTTTTTCCCCTATACTGGCGGAAAGCTTTGTAAATAAAATATATGTTTGCATACTTACCTCCTGTATATTGATTACAGGGTGAAAAAATTTTATAAACAGTCAATTCTTTTATCCATTACTTAGAGATAACGGTTTACTTCCCAGGGAGTTACCTGGAAAAGGAATTCTTTCCATTCCTGTTTTTTGGCATTTGCAAAATGATTAAGCAATTTATTTCCAAGAAGATTTGTTAAAGCATCATCTTTTTCCAGTTCTTCCACAGCTTCATTTATTGATCCAGGAAGAGTATCAATATTCATCTCTTTAAGTTTTTCATCACTGAAACCGTATACATTCTCTTCTATTGGTTTAGGTGGTGTTAACTCATTTTCAAGGCCATCAATCCCTGCTGTTAACATGGCTGCAAAGGCCAGGTAAGGATTACAGGATGGATCTGGACAGCGGATTTCCATTCTTATCCCATTTGGAATTTTATTCTGACTCAACATTGGAATACGAATAAGAGCAGAGCGGTTTATCTGTCCCCAGCAGATATAAACAGGTGCTTCATATCCTGGAACAAGTCTTTTATAGGAATTTACCGTAGGCGCAAGCAGAGCAGTCAAACCTTTTGCATGTTTGATTTGTCCGGCAAGAAAGTTATATGCAGTTTTAGATAAGTTGTATTTATCATTACTATCATAGAATATATTATTACCATCTTTATCAGTCAGGCTTTGGTGAGTATGCATACCGCTTCCATTTATTCCGTAGATTGGTTTGGGCATGAAAGTAACTTTCATACCTTTTTGCATGGATATTGTTCGTAAGGTATGTTTAAGACAAATTATTCCATCAGCAATTTTCAGAGCATTATCATAGGAAAGGTCAGTTTCGTGCTGTCCATGGCTAACCTCATGATGATAACTCTCACAACTAAAACCAAAATTTTCCATTAACCTCATTGTTTCCTGACATATTTCTACAGCTCGGCTTTGTACACCAAGATCAAAATATCCCTTGGTATCATGAACTTTCAACTCTGGTAGTTTATCTCTTTCCAATAGAAAGAATTCTATCTCTGGTCCAACATTATACAGAAAGCCCATTTTTGTTGCTTTTTCCAATGTTCTTTTAAGTACACCTCGCGGATCTCCTGCAAAGGGAGTTCCATCAGGAAGATAGACATCACAAATTATCTGGGCAATTTTGCAGTCATTTTTACTCCATGGTAAAATGGAAAATGTTTCGGTGTCAGGTTTGAGATGCATATCAGATTCATAAATCCTGGCAAATCCCTCTATAGAGGAGCCGTCAAACCATATACCGTTTTCAAGGGCACTTTCAACCTCTTGGGCTGGAATAGTTACTTTTTTTGCTTCTCCGGTAATATCAGTAAAAATTAAATAAATAAATGAAATATTTTCACTTTCAATCTGTTTAAGAATATCATTTGTCATGTTGAGTTTTTCCTCCTCTAAATTGATCAAATTGGTTTGATCTGTTGGCAGGTTAATTTTAATTGATTCTATTGAATATATATTTTTTTATTTTATCTTTTGTTTTTTTTTATACTACCAGTTACTTTTAGGTCTTCTTTTACCAAACCGTACCGGACAGGGTGCATTTCTGGTAACGTATTCTTTTAAAATATCACACCAGAGAGCTGAAAAAGTACGACAGCTTTTTGTACCATCGATATCATCATCTTCAGGAAAGGAAGCGTGTTCACATCTTGGGTCACAGAAAATAATATTTGAAGATTTTACTCCGGCATTTTTATTTTTTTTCGACATCGTATCTCTTTTATCAATTAATCTAGATTACATACAATCTTGGTTATATGATTGTAATTTTTTTTATTAAAATCAAGTGGAAAAAATTAAAATATTGAATTATTTCAATTTTTATTTTTTTATTATGTTAGTTTTGAGCCAGAATTTTTTATATAGAGATTTCATCAGAGCAGAGCTTTTTTGTTTTATGCATAGGAGACTGTAGTTTCAGTGCGATTTTGGGATTATAGTAATATTTATAATACTTATCAAACTATAAAACACACTGAAGAAGATTAGAAAATGGAGGTTCTGTTGCCGCACCTCGGACAAGATCTTATAGGGTCTAATGGGTTTGTTTTTCCGGGTAATGTTCTTCCGCAATCATCACAATAAATTGAACCACAATTTGTGCAGCGGTGCCATTTATTGGCAACGGATGGTAGTAATCCTTTTTGTTTTCTACAAATTGAACAAATTTCCCCAGCCATTTTTTTCTCCTAATTTAGGTATTTTTTTGTTTCCTGCCTTTGAAATTGAGTGAAAAACATTTTCTTACTTTTGGTATTAATAATTTCCAAAAGCACAATGAATTCTTAATCATATAATAAATAGTTAATTATTTAAAGATTAACGACTTAGTCGAAGTGAAAACTATTATATTTTTTTGATTTTCACATACATTCCTTTACCCAGAACTCAAGCTTCTAAAGGTATTCTCTATCGTCAGTAATCATGAAGCGATATCAAGTAAACCTGGTCGAACAGGAAATAAATGAATTATAATGTCTAAGTCTAATTATTTTTTTGATTTAAAATGTTTAATAAAACATCTTCTCCTTTTATGCTGCCTTTTTTCAAAATATTTCCATTGCTTTTGAACAAGCAGGTTTGTCTCAAGTTCAGGATTGGATTCAACCTTTGTAATACCGAGTTTGTTGTATACACCATTCATCATATGGATTAATATTGCATTTACACCCTTACCTTGAAATTCTGGCTTTACTGCCACTAAATATAGATCTGCACGATCATTTTTTTTAAGTGCCTTTAAAAGATAGATAAATCCAAAGGGGAAGAGTTTTCCTTTTGATTTTTGTAGTGCCTTGGATATTGATGGCATAGTAATGCCAAAAGCAACCATGTGGTTGTTCTGATCAAGTATAACTGGTACAAACTCAGGCTTTATAAAACCAAAATATTGTTTGATGTAAGTATCGACCTGTTTTTTAGTTAAGGGCACAACTCCGTATAATTGCTGATAGGTGTCATCGATAAGTTGAAATAATTCTTGGGAATAAGGGAGTAATTCCTTTTTTTTCCGTGCTTCAAGTTTTTTCAGTTTATAACGTCGCATTACAGTATCAGCAATCCGAGCAATTGTCTCATTAGGCTGGGAAGGGACAAGTACCTCATATTCTATCCAGTCGATATCTTTTTTATATCCCATTTTTTCCATATGGGTTACATAATAGGGATAATTATAAATGGTGGCTAAAGTGCCCAATTCTTCAAATCCTTGCACGAGCATGCCCTCGTTATCCAGATCAGTGAAGCCCAGGGGACCGTGTACAGCAATCTTCCCCTTCTCTATTGCCCAGGATTCAACTGTTTTTAATAAGGCTTCTGAAACAACAGTATCATCAATAAAATCAATCCAGCCAAATCGCATATAGTTCTGCTGCCATTTTTCAATATGCAGATGGTTGATAATTCCTGCAATACGACCCACAATACGGCCTTGACTATAAGCCAGCCAGTATTTTGCTTCACAATGTTCAAATGCGGGGTTTTTATCCTGCCGTAGAGTGTTGTATTCATCAACAAAGAGAGGGGGTACCCAAAAGGAATTTTTACGGTACAGCAGATTAGGGAAGCGAATAAAGGTTTTTAAATCTTTTAGATTACTAACCTCTTTGATTTTTACATCCATGGATAATACCTCATACAATGAATTGAAAATTATTTTTTATAAATTTAATTTTATTGTTTCCGAATTATATAAATTTTAATGTACATTAACAAAATCACATACATAAATTCATTTGTTAACTTTGAGTACCATCCCAAGTAGTAATGAATTTTATTTAGCAAATTAATAGTTAACGCTGTTAATCAGAGTTGATACACCAAACAGACTTTTACATAATGATATGATTCCATAGAAAAAGAATGTTCCACCTTCAATGTATGACCTGCGATATTCTGTCATTAACAGAATCCTTTTAAAATGATACTTAGGTACATCTTATATTTCTGGATTATACACTTATTAGATTATTCAATTCTATGAGCATTTCATCATTTTGTATTAAGGCCTTAAAATTTATATTTGTTTGTTCTATTATATTTTGTTTTGTTGTATTTCTTACCATTGATAATTCATATGCCACCCTATTTATAATTGATGGCATTCCAATTTTTTTTGATAACCATTTATATGCACCTGGATTATCAGTCTCTAATAGTAATTGATTCAGTGGTATTAATTTGGATATTTTTTTTATTTGATCTGAAAACAATATATCCACACCAATTGAAAAATAAATCCCTAACTTTATCAGTTCATTTAATATATCTATTGATCCAGAATACCAGTGAATTATTATTCTTGATAATTTATATTGTTTTAAATATTTCAATATCTCCTCTTCTGCTCCTTTAGTGTGCAATATCATTATTTTATCTTGTTTTTTCGCTTTTTTTAAAAAATATTCAAATACTATTCTTTGATTAATATATCTTTTTTTTCTTTAATAAAATAAAAATCAAGTCCAATCTCTCCAAATATTTCACTTTCATTAATGAGAGTATCTATTGTGTTTAATTTTTTCGCATATTTAAATTCATTCCATGGAGGTATACCAAAGTATGGAAAAATGTAATCAGTTTTTTTACTTATTTCTTGGTTTCTCTTATATGATTTTACATCCATTGAATTACTTAAAGTAATTATTCTATTTTTATCTATTTCATTGATAACAATATTTATGATTTTATCATCATAGTTATCAAGATGTGTATGGTTATCAATTATCATTTTTTTACTTTTAATCCTAATTTCAGATGTACAAACATGGTACCCACCTGAGACGACGAATTGATTTAACAACTATAAAATCACTCAGAACAAGCCGTGGTTCATGTTGCCTGCGAATATGGATTATTCTGCTTTTTATAATATCGATTAACGAAAGCATTAGACATGTTCTAAGAAGACCGTATTTTATATCAAATACATCTTCGAATACTTCTTTAAAAAACATTGGATTTTTTTCGGGGCTCTTTTTTATTCATTTATAAATTTTTATAAGTGAATTGTCTTTTAAATTTTATTTTTATCGGTATAATAGTATTTTTCTAACAAATTTTTACATCAAGTTTATTTCAAAATATAGAAATAAATTTCTAATATCAAACAATTTTTTGCTATTTTTCTAATATTAGAATGATTCATGTTTTAAATATTAAAAATATTTTTAAGTCAATCCTTAATTATAGCTGTTTGTTATCTAGTGATCTTTTTTCTTCTTAACCACAATCCTCTTTGTCCCTGCTCGCTTCTCGACAATGTTTAGGGCCACGGGATTATTGAAATTAATGTCATCCCTGTAAATGTCAAGTAATTCGGGGACAATTTTAATTCTTACATTTTCAATGATAGGAATAAATTCCTGTTTTAAAGGAGTTTATTCTTGTTTGGCAAGTATTTTCATTAATTCTCTTTTATAGTCTTGGTTATAATTCATCCCTTCATGACCTTGTTCGTCAAGAATAATTATTTTATCAGTGGATTTTAGAAATTCTTTTAATTTCAGAGATGAGTTATAGTGAATTACTTTATCTTTGTTTCCATGAAAAATTGTAATTGGCACTTTAATTTTTTCTATCACATTACAAGTTCTAAATTTATATTTTAGTAAAATATTTGGTAGGAAGGGATACTTATGGTGCATCATATCAACCAAACTATAGTAAGGAGCCTTCAAAATTAACATTTTCGGATTATTTTTTGAGGCCAGCTTAGCTGCTGGACCTGTTCCAATTGAATAACCAATAATTACTATTTGATTTTCTAGATATGTTGACCTGAGTGTGTCGTACGCCAATTGAATATCACTATGAAATTGTTTTTCGCTGTATATTTTTCCTTCACTTTTTCCATAACCACGATAATCTAAAATAAATACATCATAATTTAAATCTGTATATATTTTTGCTATTCCACCCCACGAGTTAAGAGCACCAGCATTACCGTGCAGATATAATATTAATCCCTTTGATGATTCTGTCATAAATAACAGTCCGTTAAGATTAATTTTGTCTTTGGTGCGGATAGTAAATTCTTGAAACTTCTGGTTAAATTGGAATTTATAATCACTTGACAATTTCTTGGGGAAGAAAATTAGATTTTCCTGCTGGAAATATAGAAAACCGCTTATTAAAAGGTAGAGTATTGTAAGTATACTAAAAGTCCTGATAAATATTTTTTTTAATCTCTTCATTTGTAAAAATCTGAAAATCCTTTTTTAGGGGATTGTCCAGAAAGTGGTTATGGTTATTTTTATCATTCCGGCTACCCGATCAAGTTGAGTACAAGCTCGTATCAGTATTTTTATTAAAACAACATAGTATGATTCCTGTTTTACCAGGAATGATAGTAGTAAAGTACTTTTTGGACGATCCCAAACACCTGGAATTAATGAGTATTTTATTTTTTTATTAACAAAAATCCGGAAAAAATTGTAAAGAACAGGTACACTACTGCCGGACCCCAGGCAAGAGTATTAAAAATTCCTGAGAGGATTGCCATTAAAGTCACAACAAAGCCAATGGCGTCGTAGAAGAAGAGGTGAAGAAGAATGGGACGTTGAGTCTCTTTGCCTCCTGCATTTCGGGCGAACCAAGTGAGAAACATATTTCCGATGAGTGCTGCTCCGTATTGTCTGGCAGTGAATATACCAATCGTACCTAATGTAGCCCCGAAGTAATTTATTAAGGTTCCAGGGACCAGTAAGTATGGAATGCCAAAGATCAGGCATACAAGAGCCTTGATGATAAGTAAGTTTTTGAACTTCATCTTGTGTCTCCTTTCAAGTCTTGCAGGGACTTTACCTCTGCAAAAGATTATTGATTTACCTTAGAGGCTTTGTTTCTGAAGTAAAAAAAATTATTTTTCTTTCTGGTTCCAAAACTCCAGAAACTATAGTGAAAAAAATGTTCCCCTTTCAATGTATGACCTGCGATATTGTGCTTTTATCAGAATTCTTTTAAGATGGGTAAAGGCCCCCATCCTACATTGTCACCTTCACCCTTTGATTATGCTCAGGATGTCAGTATTATTAAAAATTGATGTCATCCACTGCGTAGTCGAGAGATGTCTGTAGCTCCATGTTTTTCTAAAATGAATGCATTATATTTACGAATTAGTTTTTATATGTTTCACACTGTTCAGGTTACCCATCGTAACCAAAAATATTATTTCAGAGTGCTTCTGATTTTGTCTAATCTTTGTTTGGCATCAGGTGCCATTTTGAGCAGCCCGCTAAGTTTTTCGCAGGGATAGGACTCACAATGGGCGCAGTTGATCAGCTTCTTTTCCCGAGCGCATTTCCGGATTTCACAGACCTGGCAGTAACTGAAATGTACATCTCCTTGGGAAGTACATCCCTGGCAATTGATGTCTTCAGGGTTGATTTCGGAGTTGTACTGCTTGGACCACAGCTCAGCGGTTTTTTTTCGTTTGGTGTCGTCATTGGTTTGGGTGGCTAAAAAGGCGTCACACTCGTGACAGGCAATACCGCAAAAGGCGATCATTTCGTTCATCTCGGTCTCCTTTGATGTTTCATCTGCTGCTGTTTTTCTGGATTTACCGCATCTCAATCCCCCTGCCATAAGGCCTAAGGAGGCGCAGGTTACACATTTCACGAATTCTCTTCGGTTGGTTTTGTCGGTCATCATTTTCTCCTGGGATATATGGTTGTGATTTATTTTTTTCATTGCTTTCCTTAGAAACAGAGTTTCCTAATCAGGTAGATTTTTAAATCGGTTTTTGAAAGTCAGATAAATATCAATTTTTTCGTTTATAATAGATCCACACAACTCTATTTGCACTACTTTTGTCTTTAGCATCTTTAGGTACACCGAATCCAAATTCACCGTACCAATGAGTAATAAGATCAATGCCCTGATCAATGCCAACTGTGTGTTTTACAAATTCTTTTTTATTAGGCATACCATATTTCTTATATAATTCAGTTATATTTGGTTCTTCTCCTGAAGGAACTTTTAGAGAAAATTCACCAGCAAAGATGGGATTATCAGTTACATCAAGACTTGCCTGTACTTTTTTGTAAAAATCAACTGTGAATAAAGTACTGTCTTGCAGAATAGTCTTACCATCTGTCTTCTGAACCTTTTTATAATCTTTTTTATCACTACTACAATTTATAAGTAAAAAGCATATAAGTAGCAATATTGTTATTAATGATTTGATTCTCATTTTATATTTCTCCTTTTTTCATATTGTTTATAAAATTTACACATTATGTTTGCCATAACCGGCAGCGAAAAGCAGAGTGATGAAGGAGAGGCGCTAGGTGCTGTCCGTAGTAAAAATATTTTAATGGATTCAATAACCAATCCCTATCCTTCAGTTCCAATTATACTGGTCACCTATAAGTGTTCCTTTTTATATCATTATTAAAAAACAGAATTTTTATTCCAAGTAGGTTTCCTAATCAGAGTTTAAAAACCAGATAAAAATTCTTTTTATTTAACCGGTTTTTCTACAGCTTGGTTAGGTAAGGTCAATTTTTATTTCTTTCCTCAATTGCAACATATAAATCGATACTCGGATGTTTACCTGTACTTCTTTCATCATGATATTCAAAATCACATCCCCTTGATTTATACTTTGAATTTGGAAGCCAATCGCTAAAAATATATTTTTTCATTTTTGCTATTTCTATTCCCCATAGAAATTTGAATTTTGCTTTAATAGGGAATACAGCGTAGGATGCGGCTGATATTTCGTAACCACTTAATCCTTCAGGGATCGAATCAAAATTAGATACTACATCACCCATAATATATTCCCAGGATTTTGTTTCTTCATTGAAATCTTTACTATAGGCGATGAATGCCCATGGTTCTTTCAGATTAGTAATCTTATGCATTTTCTTAAATTGTGTATATTCCTTCCCTAGTTTAGCAGCATCTTTATAGATATTTTTAACATTTGTTTTTATTGACAGCCCCACAAACTTAATAGGATTCTGTAGAGTAATGATTTTTGGTTCTTTCTCCATTTTACTACACAAGAAAAGCATCATTATACCTCCAATGAAAATTAATGAAACAATAAAAACAGTTGTAATTAAGAATATCTTTTTCATGCTTATACCTTATGTACAAAAACAGCGTTTCCCTGCCAAGAGTTTTTAAATCGAAATTGGGATCAGAGAAAAATAATTGTTTATAATGTATTGATTTTAGGTGTTAGGTTCAAGTAGTTTTTACTTAATTTTTAAAGCCTATTTCATAAGAATTAATTTTTTTATGTAGCCCTGTTTTGGTACCAGTAACGAATTCCTTCGATCAATGCAACTTGTTCATTGATCGACTGACCTGCTGTGAAAAAATCCTGGGCTCGTTTATTAAATGCAATCTGGCGAATTTGCCTACATTCGGTACGATTTAAATGTTCCTGCAATACTGTACGAACATTACCAAAATGAGGTACATTCTCATATCGGACAATCTGTCTATTTCTATCCATCAGTACGTAATGCACATAGACAGAACCGATATCAATACCCAGAAAAAGATCACTATTTTCAGGCATATTTTTTTATTAATTCTTCTTTTAGTTTCTTAACAGGTTTTTTAAGTTTTTTAAATATAATAATTACTCCGGCAAAAAACCATTTTTATTTTCCGATATAGCAGAGTTTTTCCAGATTTACGGAGAAAAGGAAAAAGAAAAGGGAATGAAATCCTTGTGAATTATCTGATTTCTTCCTACATTATTAATCTGATTAACAGATGCAGCGAACCGGGTATATTTATAGATTTTTCAATGTTCCCTTCAGTATCCGCACCAGTAAGAGCTTTTATTATTCCCGGGGAACACATGTTGACCTGGTTTCGTTTAATCACTTTAAACAGTAATGGAGTGTATTGTCACTCACAAGACTTGTAAACAAATTTTGTAAAGAAGGATTTGTATGCAGAGACTAAGCGTATCACGTGCACTTACAACAATTACAGCAGTTATACTTTTAGCCGGAGCTTTGGAATTAACAGCGGCAATGCTCAAGGATGTATTATTAAACGAGAAAGGATATCTGGCAGACAGCAATGACAAACGGGTAATTGAAGCAAGTGTATTCTCTGATTATCCCGTCATAGACGGCGTGTTGGATGATCCTGCATGGAACACGGTCCGATTTCAGGGTGGTTTTCTGCAGCGGGAACCGGTGGAAGGAGAACCGGCCACGGAAGAAACCAGAGTAGGAATTGCCTATGACCGGAAAAATCTTTACATAGGCGTTAAATGCTATGACAGAGAGCCACAAAAGATAATAGCCCGGGAGATGCGTCGGGACGCTCTGGTGGATGATGATGATTATTTCGAACTGGTCCTGGACACCTATCATGATCACCGCAGCGGTTTTTATTTCATTACAAATCCTAACGGAGTACGCCGTGATGCCAGGCTGGCCAACGAGGGGAAGCAGTATAATCCTTCCTGGGACAGTGTCTGGAAATGCCGCGCTTCCGTGACCGATGAAGGCTGGTTCATTGAGATAGCCATTCCCTGGAAAACCCTCCGTTTCACAGCTGAGGATACCACGGTATGGGGTGTCAATTTTGCCCGGATGATAAGGCGTAAAAATGAACATGTATACTGGCAGCTTATCCCCCGGGATCTGGGTCACATCGGGCTGTTCCGTCTTTCAGAGGCAGGTGATTTGTATAATCTTCAGAATCTTGAAATGGGCGGTAATCTGGAGATCAAACCCTATTTTATGGGAGGTCTGGAAAATGATGAAACCACAGGATTCAGTTTAAACCACATTGAAGATCTCGGTCTGGACGCCAAAATTGCTCTCACAGCTAATATGTCCATGGATATCACAATGAACACAGATTTTGCCCAGGTGGAAGCTGATCAGGAACAGGTCAATCTCACCCGTTTCAATCTTTACTACCCGGAAAAAAGGGAGTTTTTCCTGGAAGGAGCAGAGATATTCTCCTTTGGTGATGACAGGAGTAACTGGGGAAGGGGCAGTTCATCTTTCGATCTCTTCTACAGCCGGAGAATTGGTTTGGTGCAGGGCCGGGAAGCCCGTATTTTAGGAGGTACAAAAACTGTGGGAAAGATAGGACCATACCAAATTGGTGCTCTTCACATGATAACCGACCAGGTTACAGTGGATTCAAAACCTAACCCAGGAGCCCATTTTTCTGTATTCAGGATCCGGCGGGACCTGCTGGACCGGGGATCAGTGGGGCTCATGCTGTTGAATAAGGAAGAGATCCGGTCAGGAGGATATAATCGATCCTTTGGTTTTGACGCCTATTTACCGCTGACATCACACTTCAGTATTTCCGGTTATCTTGCTGGTACCAGTGATGATTTATACGGTTCAGTGACCGGCAGCGGCCCCTGGAGCAATCATGCGGCTGTAAATTTAGGGATTTTCTATAATAGTGATTTATGGAATATGTCTCTTTCATATGATGATGTAGGAGCGGATTTTTATCCGGAAATGGGATTCATCCGCCGTATCAATTTCCGGAAAACCGATGCTTCCCTGAGCTACAGTCCCCGCCCTGAAAATTCATCCCACATCCGCCAGTATTCATACAGTCTGAGCGGAGAGTACCGCACCGACCATGAAAACCGACTGCTGGATAGTGAAGCAGGCGGTTCTTTTTCTATCCATTTTCAAAACAGTGCCCGCGTAAGCATAGAAATTGATCGGGAACAGGAATATATTCCTTATGACTGGGAGGTTAGGGAAGGATATTTGATTCCCCAAGGTACATATGGGGGATACACTGCCTCCACATCACTAGAGTCAGATCGAGGTAAGGACATTGCCGGTGAAATCAGTTTCCAATACGGTACATATTATACAGGGGAAAATGCCCAGGTTTCGTTGGAAGCCAACATTACCCGTATTCCCCGGATGCGCATGGAGCTAAACTATAACCACAATCTGGTCAATCTTCCCGAGGGAGGATTCCACACCAATACATACGGGATTCGGGCATTTTACTATTTCAATACGGAAATTTATTTTAAAGCATATCTGCAGCTTAACGATGACAAGCTCTTGTATGCAGGACAGGAAAAAGTGGTTAGCAACCTGATGCTGCGCTGGCTCTACTCACCAGGCAGCAACATCTATCTGGTTTACAATGACGGCAGGATGCTTGGACCCAGTGCAACCGAAATCATCAACAGGACTGCTCTTCTTAAAATAACTTTTTTCTGGAGGAAGTAGATTTTTATATGTCACGCTATCCAGGCCACCCGTCGATTTAAAAGGTCGTGTCACACGAAATAATCTTTATATATTTTATACTGTCCAGGTCTCCCGTTGGCAAACCTCATTAATATAGGTTCTGGAGATATGGAGGATTGATACTGCTTACTGGTTAATAAGAAAACATAGTACCAATGAACTCTTTAGGGATTATTATAGTGTTTCTCCTGTCAACCAGCTTTGTTGAATTTTTTGCTGCAATTCTGTAGTTTTATCCATCTTGCTGATTGTAAATGATCTGTCTTTTCTGGTTTTTAATGTGATGTTCATTTCTTTTGTTTGACCTTCCTGACTAACCATTATTTGAAGAACATCTCCCGGATTTTTATCTTTCAAAATGCTTTCAAGCTTATAATCTAGGGCTGGTATTCCATCGATTTTAAGAATAGCATTTCCTCTGCGCAAACCGCTTTCCCAGGCTGCCGATTTCCATTCTACATTTTTTATGAATACAGAATCATTTCTGGTTGTGGTTGTTGCTCCCAACCATCCACCAGATTGGGGTTGAGGTGTAACATCTGCTTCATATCCGGCATAAGTTAGATATTTATTGTAATCGAGCTCTTTGGTGGTGTATATGTAATCAAAAAGATCATCTAATGAAGTTCCTGCGATATCTTCAAAAACTTTACGGAGTTCCTCTTCTGTAAATCCTCTGTTTAAATTTTTATAATAATGCTGATATAAATAGCGCATTACATCATCCAATGACTTATTATTATTGGTAGCATGTCTGATTTTAAAGTCGAAAAGCAGGCCAACGACTGGTCCTTTATCGTAATAGGAGATGGTTTTATTTATTTCGTCATTTATTCTTCCAAAAGGACCATCGTCCCAGGTCTCATAACTTGCTTCGGCCAATGTTTGAAATAATCGACCTGGCTTATCTTCAAAAGCTAAAATGTTGCGTTTGAAAGTATTAAGTAATGTAGATTCGTCACATAAACCAGCACGTTTAACGATAAGGTATTCATAGTAAACAGTTAATCCTTCAGAAATCCAAAGCATATTAGTACGGTTCTCCTTATCGTAATCAAATGGTCCAAGTTCAATTGGGCGAATTCTTTTCACATTATAATGGTGAAAATACTCATGAGTGAGGAACATCAACATGCGGGTACGGCTTTCATGAGTATTTAAGCTATTGCCGTCAAAGCTTACGGTTGTGGAATTAAGGTGTTCTATTCCTCCAAAACCAGGTCCAATTGCAATGAAAGTGTACTGTTTATAAGGAATGTCTCCAATTAAATCGGTTGCTGTTTCAATCACCTTTTTCAGATCATTGATAAAAGCGACTTTGTCAAAATCACCCATTTTATACCCAATAAAATAATGAGGTACACCTTTTACTGTAAAGGAGGGGAGTTCTTCAAGGTTGCCGACTAACAAGGGGCTATCGTATAAAATATCAAAATTGTCAGCCGTGTAAGTATATTTTTCATCCTGTACCGGTTCGAGTCCTGTTGCTATATCTTCCCATTCACCGTAGGGTTCTACTATTATTTTAGATGGAAGATGAATCATTCCTGAGGGGTGAAAGAATAAACCTGCAGGAACAATGTACCCCCTTTCTTCATCCAGGTAGGGAGTTGCAACAAATGGATGTTGGGTTTTGACATTATATTTCAAAATGACTTTTAAAGCTCGATTTCCCTTAATCCTCTAGGTGTTCGCATTATATTTTTCAAAAGTTAAACTTTTACCAGTTGCATCTGTGGCTGTAAAGTCTTCTACATTCCCGGCAAAGTCGAGCAGTTGATAATAGCCCGGAGACCATACTGGCATTTTAAAATCGACATACTCATTTTCAAATCCTTCGCATAACATCTGTACCTGAAAGGTATGTTCTGTAGGATTATTCATTGAAATAGTAAATGTTATTGATTGACTTTTTGCTGAAGCTATTTGTCCGAAAATCAGCAAGCATAGGAAAAGGCAAGCTCTAAACCATTGGATTAATTCGTTCTTACTTTTTTTCAGGATAAATGTTTGTCTATTAATTTGTTTTTTCATCTTATTTCTCCTTACTCCAAATCAGGTTGTATATTCTTTGCCGCAGGGGCCGGAGCCCCTGCGGAGCGAGGAAATCGCGCAACTCGTTCAATTTTAGAATTGATAAAATTAAATAGTAAATTTTAAGGAAAATATGATTTACTACTCTTTCTTTTTCTGAAGGATTAATTGGGTGTTCCAGAAATGGAACGAAAATATCTTTAATAAATTTGCTAGCATAATCAATTGCCTTATAATAAACTTCATTTTCTTCATTTTCAGATAGCTTAATATTTTCAATTTCATCAATAGTAAGATTGTTTTCATTCAATAAAGAAGAAATGTGATTTTGAAAGTCAATCATTTTTATTCCCAGCTAACTATAAGGATTTTATCTTTCGTTGAGCCTAAAAAAATAACACCATTGTTT
>CAYUAG010000030.1:2279-34940 GCA_964442615.1 uncultured bacterium | reverse complement strand
AAAATTTTTTAACGATATTTTCTTGATAAGTAATTTCATTATCCATCACTATTCCTACTGGAAGACCATAAATCGACCATTCAAACTGGGTATCATAGGTTATTGCATAATTATCTGGATTTTTTTGTAAAAATTCTGGATTATAAAATATGGGCATAATGAGAAATCGTTTTATGCCATACTTATCTGCCATCTCTCTGAAAGTTTTATTAGAATCAAGTGATAATCCTACAAATACTGTATTTATTCCAATCTCTTTCCATTGTTCAAAAAGTTGAGTAAAATCATTGTGATAATCGTATATCTTAACTCCCTTAATTAGACCAGGAATACTATTTTTAGATTCCTGGTTTGTACAGCTAAACAGTAAAAAAGAAAATAATAAAAATATTACTGAATACATCCATATTTTATTTTGCTCTGAAAACATATCAATATCCTTTTATTTTAGTAATAGATGAAATTTGAACAACTTCTCGTAGAGTAAAATCCACCCAAAAAATTCCACATTTTTGATTAACTCTTTCTGAAAGTGCTACTCCAATATCATTTGGGGGATTATCCAGGTATTTCCACCATGATTGATCCTGGTTGTAACCAACCTGAAAAAAAACCATATTTGGCACAAAAAAATCTGCCCAATATTCTACCATCTCTTCAATAAAATCAGTAAAAGAATCAAATCCCTGGCTATCATCAACAAAAATTATATCTCCTCTGTAATTAGCAGGCATCCATCTTCTGTCCCAATGCTTAAGAAATAATCCATATTCTTCATTATAGGATTTAACTTTTTGTTCCCATACCTGGGCAGAGTCATCCTCAACTGGCATACCCCATCCCGGATATTCAGATACACGATACCATTCTACGTCAACTCCAAATCCTGCCACACAGGGATGATGTCCATATCTTTCAAAAACCAGCTCTATCAGTTCTCTAACACATGCATCTGCAGATTCAACCTGTAAAAAAACTTTTATCCCATGATTATCAAAATAAGAAAGATACGACTCATGTTTATCAGATTGTTGAAATGAAATATTTTTATGGTTTATACCATTAGAAGGAAACTCCAAATGACAGGTTTTTTGCCCTCCCATAACTCCTACAATCCAGAGTCCACCAGGGACCGCTCCTTTAAAATATGAGGCAATCATTCCCATAGCATCTCCCCATTCCGAAGGGGAAGGAAATGGATCAATACCATAACTCGATGATCGAACCCCGCCATATACAACATTACTGAATGCTGTTGTATCTTCCGGTATATCCCCGTTATCAATATTGTTTTCCGGCCCAGTTGCTTTTTTTTCACAATTTGCAATATAGAGAACCATACCTGTAACCAAAATAACCTTTATTAATGTTGTTAATAAATATTTAAAATGGCTACTTTCATTTATTCTTTTCAATTATTAACCTCCGGAAATACATCCCTCAAGGTAAAATCCACCCAAAAAACACAACACTCCTGCTCAATCTCTCTGGCAATTGCTATCCCAATATCCTGGGGTGGTACCTTTAACTCTCCCCACCATTTATGATCAGAACTATATCCGATCTGAAATCCAACCATATTGGGTTTAAAATAATCTGCCCAGTAATGGGTAAATTCCTCGAGCATGGCTGGAAAATTTTTCAACATCTGACTATCTGAAATAAAAATTATTTCACCCCGATAATGAGGCGGCATCCACTTTCTGTCCCAATGTTTTAGAAATAATCTGTAATTTTGATTGAATTGTTTGAGATGTTCTTCCCACTGTTTTGCTTGCTCATCCTGAACCGGTAATCCCCATCCTTTTTTCTCAATTTCTCTGTACCATTCCACATCAACTCCAAAACCTATAACACATTGATGATGTTTATATCTATTCAGTACCAAATCCATGACCTTGATTACATCCGCACTGGCAGGTTCTACCTGCAAAAATACCTTTACACCGGTTGAATCAAAATAATCTAAATATTCTTCATGCCGGTCAGTTGAATCAAATACAACCTTTTTATATTCTTTATCATTAGAGGGAAACTGAAGATAACATTTATCAGGTCCTTTTAAGACACCCACTATCCAGACTGCACATGGCTCTGTACCCGAGTATAAATCACACATTGTATCCAGAGCATATTTCCATCCTGCCGGTTCAGGAAAGGGATGAATCCCATAACTCGATGAACGAATCCCAGCATATTTTATTTTGCCTATCGGCAAATCAGCTTGTGTATAATGTTTTACCATCTCACGAGCACATCCAATCATGAGTATAATAATTAATACACTGCTTAAAATTATTTTTCTCCTCATTTTACCTCCATAAAAAATTGATAGTATAGCAGGATAAATAAAAATTACGCTTAATCCCTTAAAATTCATAGTAAATAATCATTATATTACTATCTCATCATAATAATCTTTCTTGTCACTTTCTGCTCCTCTGTATGCATACGTACAAAATAAATTCCACTTGTGAGATTAGTAGCCTGAAAAACTACCTTGTATTGACCTTGATCATACTCCTGTTTAATAAGCGTTTCCACTTTTTTACCCAATAGATTAAATACACTGATATTTATCCACATTTTTCTATTTACTGTAAAGTGGATTTCTGTACCACTGTTAAAGGGGTTAGGATAATTATGTAAAGGGTTACTCTTTTCCTGTACTGTTAAAGAATTACGATCGGATACATATGATTTTAAAAATTCATTCACAATCATAGCAACAGAACCTACTAATCCTGCATTATAATCAATAGTAACCTCATTTCCCACATAGTCATAAATATCATCCTCATAACCAGGAGATGTGGGATCATAACTCCCGGTGGTTGGTCCACCTACCATGGCACCAAATAAAGTATATCTAGGTTTTTTACTTAAATCCCAGTCCAGAGCTTCATATCCATAGGCATTGGCATGATGAGGATGGGAAGGTGGATTTTTCCCCCACCCGACAATAAATGATCTGTTGTACTCATTAATCCCCATAGCATATTCCACCTGGGAGATGGTAAAGTCTCTATATTTTGTATTACCGGTAATATCGAATAGTAATGCAGATGAAAAAGCTGCATTCAGTGCACATCGCAAACTTCCCCACTCTGCAAAATAGGCTAAACCGAAAATATAAGTATCATTACTCACTCGGCTGATATATCCCTCCACATCCTCCTTCCAATCTTCTAATGCTCCCTGGTCACCTGCTTTAACCAGACTATGTCGTCCTAAATCCCAGTGATTAGACCAATCCGGACACCACCAGGTTCTTCCTTTAAAACTATTCCAGTATTTACTATCTTCCCATAAACTGTCTGTCTCAGTCACCTTGTACAATTCAATGGCTCCACATAACATATCATCTTTCCAGCTTGACTTTTGATAAAAATCATCCGGGGCATCAGTTGCACCGGGATTCTTTTCAGCGAGACGATATAGACTAAGGGCATAATCAAAACATGAATCAGCATAAACCTCATTAAATGATCTGTACATCTTTGACATAAGTGCTAAAGCTGCTGCAGAAATACCACAGATATCTGCCTTGGCATCAGCACAAACCGGTCGTTTACCTCCTCCTTGTGATACTGGTAAAGTGGATTGATAAGGGGATGTTACCCAAAAATCATGATCCTGTGGCCCTCCCACCCGGGCAATCATGGTTGTCTCATCAGGATGACACTTGAGTAAATAATCTGAAGCGATTTTTACTTCATCCAGAATATCCGGTATCCCATTGGGATTACCACTATAATTCTGAGAATCCTGATCAGGGTAAACATCTGGAAATGTTTCAAATCCTTTTAATAGTACATAGGCTGACCAGGCTATGGTAAGTGAGAATTTTAAATAATCTCCCGCATCATGCCATCCTCCAGTAAGATCAAGACTTGAACGAAAATCCGGACCGTCTTGCATGTGACAACAATCACCATAAGGGTTATCGGTTAAAAGCCAATTTCTGGTATCACCACACCGTTGTGCACCATAAAATTGTACTGTCAGTTTTAAAACCTCTGCATAGTCTTCTCTATCAAACTCGAATGAGAATACTGCGGAGTTGATAAACAGTAAAAAGAAAATTGTCATTGTTGCCGTTTTAAGCATGAAAAAACCTAGTTAATTTATCCCATTCAATCCATTTTACTACCATAATCAAGTTTGTTATAATCAGTAATTATAGGAAAAGAAGGAACCACAACCGGAAAAGGCATATCCCTTTGAATAACAAACATATCTATTTTAGATAACTTAATATCTTTAAATCTATCAATATTAATTATAATTTTTTCATTATATTTGTTCTTTAATTTATTAAATAAAGGATTTAGTGTATTTTTAATTATTCTTGAACTATTAGAAAAAAATTCACTTCTAACTCCAGTAGAATCCAAATATTGATTTCTATAAAAAATAGCATTCAGATAATCTCTCCACATATTAACATTACGTTTAACAACTAATTCTTTATCATACCCTTTTTCATATGCCTCCTTTGTAATGTACTTATCCCTTATCATATCTACTATTGCCAATTTAAATTGTTGTGCAAATTCACTGTTCTTTATTCTTCTTTTTCTAAAAACAAGTGGATGAATTTCAATTTCTTCCATAAGTTTTTTAACACTCCACTCACTGTTTTCAATCTTTAAAAAAGGAATATCGGCAATCTTCTTAATATCTTCTTTATCATAAAATAAAAAATTATTATCTTCACTATTCCATATTTTTTGTTTCAAGGCTTTTTGTTTTTCATTATCATGAAGTATATACTGAGGACCCAATATATCAACCACTTTATAAAATACTTCAGGATTAAAGGTTACCTTTTTCCCTCTCATTATTCTTTTTACATATACATTATATTTACTATTTGCTTCATCTTTTCTTAATATTTCTTTTATATTATTTAAATGTTCATTTTGCTGATGTTCGGTCATGAGGACATTTCTTGTCCAGTCTAGAATTTTGATATAAATATGATAATTCTCTTCTATTTCAACCGGTCCTATAACTTGCCCTTTTTCAAGTGGAGTTGAAAATAGCTTTTTTCTGATAATCTCATTTTCATTGTTATTCATCGTTACTACTCTTATGGGTGGTTCTCCTATCCCTCCGCATTCTTTGTAAATTTCAGAAAAACTTAAGCCCTTTTTAAATTTTTCCTTTACCTTTGCAAAAACCAAGGAATCCTTAATAGAGTAATAAGCTATATTATATTTTTTTTTCGATAATTCATAAACTTGTTGTAATTTTTTATAATCTAACTCTACTTTTTCATAAAAATTAATATTGTACATCCACTGTCTCATTGCTTGCTCTTTTTGTCCCTTTAGATAATCCTGGAAATCTTTATTTTCCATAAGTTTATTTATGTTACCAGCTTCCAAAGAAAAAAGCTTTTCAGCAATTAATGAATTTAATATTATTTTTTTGTGAATATAATTATCTTCTTTACAATATGGAGGTCGAATTGTGTATTCAGCTCTTCTAATAAATTCATTCACAGAAATTGACTTCTCCCCTATCTTGGCAAGAAGTATTTCTTTATCAACTTTTGAACTCTTTTTATTACAAACAATAGATAATATGGATATTACGATTAATAGTTGAATAAGAGATAAATTTATAATATTTCTAAATAATCTAATTTTCATATTTCTTTTCATAACTCAATTTTACCAGGAAGAACCCGAAGTTCACGAAGGGAGAATAATTATATTGATCAATCAAATTAAAAAAATTCTATGAATTCTATTTTTTCAGTACTTTGTGACATTTTAAATCTTTCAAATTCATCTATTTTACTTCGTGTTCTTCGTGAACTTAGTAGTTTATAAATTTTACAGGTTAGGTATTCTACACTAATTTTAATTATAACTAAAAAACAACACCCAAGGTATAAGCATGCATTCCTCCAAAAATGCCTACATCCCGAAATGAATATGCTAACTTAATACCAGTATTATGCATCATTTTTAAATGGACTCCCGCACCAAATGTTATCCCAAACTGTGATTCATCCATCGCAAATCCTTTATATCCAGCCCGGATAAAAATATCACCAGCTGAAGGAATTGAGTATTTATATTCTCCTCCAATATTCAGATACTCATTTATATTATTTGCATGAATAACATCCATACTAATAGTTAATTGCTGATTTCCAAAATGTATTGGACGTAATGATGTCCCCAATCTAAAAATCAGGGGAAGATCCCAGCCACTCATTTTAAACTGACCCTTAACATATTTATAATTTCCTTCTTCATATGGTAATATATCAACATAGTTAAGAAGATCTATACCATCAAACTTCATTTTCGTACCATAATTACATATGCTCATGCCAATACATAAGCCATCCTCTCTATTACCACTGAAGGAAAAAAATTGGGTATTAACTATAACACCTAGATCAACAGCAAAAGCATCTGCTTTCATATGCCAGATTTGGGATAATACATATTTAAATGAAGCACCAAATGAAAACCACTGTGCTAATTTTCTTCCATAAGCAAGATTTACTGATAAATCATTTGCTGTATATTGTTCCCCTGTCCCTTCCTGCATTTCCATTGTTGTAACATCAATATCTCCATAATTTGCCTGAAAAATTCCAAGAGCAAAAGTTCCCAGATTTTGAAAATTAAGACCAAAACCACTAAATGTGGTATTGATACCTACAATCCAGGGCTGAGACATAAACTGTATTTCATCATTATCCATATATGCCAATCCTGCTGGATTCCAATAAATAGCTGATAAATCTTTAGCACAACTCACATAAGCATCACCCATTGAAAGACCAGCACATCCATAACCAATTTCTAAAAAATTTGCTGTTGTTGTACCATTACCATATGGTCTCTGAGCATATACTGATGTACTCAGTCCAGTTAATAATCCTAAAAATAAGATAACCTGAGATAGATACCTATTCATCTTTATGCCTTTCATTTATTTAACAATTGCAAATTTTCCAAATTTTTCTTTCCCCGTCTCAGTTGATTCTACTTGATAAATATACATTCCTGCAGCAACCTCTAAACCCTCTTTTGTTATTAAATTCCAGTGAACAGTTCCATTATCAGCAGAGTTATTCACTTCAATCTTATCAACTAGTATCCCACTTACAGTAAATATTCTAATTGTACATCTTGCAGGAATATGGGTAAATAATAACTTTCTGCGCTGGTTAAATGTGGTATGAGCCACTGCTTGTTCCATTCCATTTGTAGCCACATAAGGATTTGGAACAACTTTAATATCTTTCATTGTTTCTTTCAGTTTCTGCTCATCCACTCCTTCACCTTCTTTAACTTTAAACTTCACAACATCATCAGTTGTAAAAGGGCGACGAAATTTCACACAATAAACATCATAAACATCAGGTAAATCTGATTCTTCTGCATAACCCCTGAAATCAATAATAAACACAGTACCTGCCCACCATCCTTTATTATCAATAGCTCCTACAAGAACCCGATCTTGTAAAGGATCAAACTCTCCATTTTTATTTAAATCATGAACAACCAGATCCATTTTTTCATATTCACCCCCACTTGTTATATAATTTTTATTTATAACATAAAAATCAAATGAATGTTCTGTAATAAGCTCCGAACTAGGAATCCTCCTATTCTGCTCATCATAAATTGTTTTAATGGTTACCTGACCTGTATAGGCTGAGTCATTGTCAGTGAAAATTAAATCATAATCCCAAGGAAAATATTTCGATTGCTTGGTAGGAGTAACCAAAATTGGTCCCTCACCTGTTAACCAACCAGAATCCTTATAATTCCATCTGGGGATTTCAGCTAAATCAGACATTGTCATTCTCATACCACAAAAAATATCACTCTCTAATGTTTCTTCAGTTTTTAAATACCAATATCCATCATAATCATCCTCTTCATACTGGATATTATCATATGAAAAATCATCTATCGTCTCTTCATAAACAACATAACTACTATCTGTTATATCATACACATGAAAACCATTGTTAACATATACATATCCATGATCATACCTGCTAATTTCATCAAGTGTATCTACATTAAATTTTATTTGGTAGGTGTGTCCAAACTTCAAACCATTTATAGACAATATCTGCAGTGAGATTGTACCTGTTCCTAAATAAATATTTTCCTTATCCATCTCTATAGAAGGGGGAATATAACCAGCAGCCAATTGATGTGGAGTAACTATCTGTACATTCTGACCTACTGATCGTACATCCTCAGCTTCATCAAGTTCAATAACTGTATTATTTTCTGAAGGCCGGATCCCTATCTCTCTAAGAGAATCAGGGGGTATACCATAATCATAAGCAACTATTGCATAGTAGTAAGTTTTCCCATTTTGTACAGTATTATCAACAAAATGATGTACAATACCAGTCTCATTACCGAGAAAATAACCCATTCCATTTACAAGTCCATAGTCAGTAAAACCTTCCACAGAATCAATTAAATCACATTGAAAAATTGGCTTTTTAAACATTTTTGTTCCATATCCATCTGTTATCACTTCTGAATCAGACATCTTCTTATCTGTAGCTCGGTATAGTTTATATCCCTCAAAATCATTTTTATGCATTAAAAAGGGATCTCTTGTTAACTTATCAGCCCTATCATCCCAGGTAAGGATAACTGCTCCGTCAGTAGATGTGGCTGTTAAAGTAGGCATCTTTGGTGGTTGAGCAAATCTGTAGTCCTTTTCATAAATAATCTGAACAATTTGTTTCAGTTTATATAATGCCGGTGCCGAGTGATCCTCAGAATTTAATCCTGTCAATGGATCATAGGAATGAAGCTCTGCCATAGATATACGTTCAGTTCTTCCTTGATACAAAGGAAAAGGCCCTGAAGCAAATGTTTCAACCAAGTTTGAAATATCCCCTAGATATTCAATTAGAGTATCCATTCCAATAACCTCCCACATAGATTTATCATTTCTGAACCACTTTTCATAAGGTGGACGATATGGTTGGATGGGAAAAAGCATAAATGATGTTAAACCTACCATATCTGATTCTGATACATCTGTTTCTGCAAAATTTGGTTCACTCTGCCCTTCTTTTCTATCAGGTCTATGGTTGCACTCACCTTCATCTGGTCCATCATAATTGAGTTCAGATGGTGCTACACCATCTAATCCTACATCGTCACCAGCAAACTCATTTGTCTGGTATATTCCATCATTATTTTTATCATTTCCATCCTGCCAGTCCTGATCCTCATCAGCATCCCAATGCTCCTTTAAATCCTTTTCCTTGAGATGATAGAATTCAAGAAATTTGTTTAGGTCAGTTATTCCATCTGTTGCTCCTACTAACTGTTGGGCATTATTATCACGTCTTTCATCTGTTAATCCGTCATCATCATTATCAATAAAATCATAAGATAAACCCGGACTTTCAAGATAGGCAAAACCCATAGTTCCAGTAGGACGTCCTCCACTTCCAATCCCATTTATATCCCATGAATAAGCCATATCAATTTTCCTATCAAAATAACCAAGTTCATCATCAGCATCATTTCCAATTGCATTATCCACCCAATATCCAAAAGCCACTTCAGTAAGATCATAATCTGAAATATTGGCAATTGTATATTCCCAGAATATTGCATCGCGGGCCTGAGCATTATTCCATTGAAATCCTCTTTGTTCAACTCTTAATCCCAAACCACCCCATGGTTCTCCATACTGAATAGATACATCAGGTTTAAAATCTCCAATTTTTACTCCGGGTCTGGAATAATACTTTACTCTGTCATCAGGGCCTAAATACTCAAGATCCTGAGCATCATTAGCAACAAAATATGTTTCCAAATCTGCATAGATAACTCCTCTTCCAAAGCGACCGTCCCACTCTCCTGCCCAATGTTTACTAAAACCCTCATAAGGCCATCCTTCAATAGGCCAGGAATCTGGCAGATTACTCATAGCTGGATACTCATTATTCTCATTAAAATATCCAAAAACCGGATAAAATCCCCATTCAACAACCCCTGTGGGATTTGTATCCATAGCTTCTCGATAACTAGTCTGAAGAAAATAGAGTTTGTCCAAATCATTTCTAGTAATGATTTCATTTGGTTCAGTTACTGGAATAGTATCTTCCTCAAGATAAACAACAGCACCAACCATTAGACCTATTCCATCTGTCATTTTAACACCTTCATAGTTATTCGGCCATCTGGATACCTCTGATTTGGGCCAATCAGATAGTTCAGTGGTATTACGAAAGTATAAGAAAACCCTATTTCCAGTCATATATCCTTCCCGTTCAGCAGCAATATCACCAGCAGGATCCTCCGGACCTTCATATTTTCTACCCTGCGCAAAAAGGCTTAGAGGAATGAATAGATAACAGAAAAAAATAATCTTTAATAATTTCATGGAATTAAACATTTTATCACACCTCATCATTTCTTTTATGGAAAATATTAAAATGATACTCCAATTCCAAACTTAATCATCCTTGGAGTTGAATAAGCAGAAGGATTTTTAATTATATCTTCGTAATCATTAAAATCACTCCTATGACTGGCTCTATCCGTATCTCGTATAATATCAGTATAAGGACGGCCTGTTCTGCTATACACCCAGTTTGTATTTAAAGCATCAAACATATTATATACATTAAGCATAAATTTTAAATTAACATTAAATTTGAGTGGTAAAAAATAGGTTGCGGAAAGATCAACATTAAACTCTCCAGGTTGTCTACTGTTATTGGGATACAGATTTATATTAGCTAATCTGCTTTCACTGATTGGATTCCAAGTATAAGGAGTACCAGAATTATAATATCCCACTAGGGTAAGATTAAAATTTAATGTTTGATAATTAACCGTTGCATTAAAATCATGCCGCTGATCCCAGGACATTGGTATCAGTTTCGCGATTGGATCCATACTGTTACCAGCACGTGTGAAGGTTTGCCTTGGATTATCAGCATTTCCTTTTGTATATTGAAGCGTATAATTTATAAAAGCTGAAATATCTCCAACAACTATATCATATTTTAATTCAATTCCCTTAACATTTCCATAATCCTTATTGCAATAAAGGCCGTATTCTATTTGGTTATAAGTACTAATTACTTTAGTACTTAGAAGTTCATAGATATCCCGGTAAAACAATGAAATTTCTATTCCCATACCCTCAATCAACTCTTGCCATAATCCAATCTCATATTGAACTGTTTTCTGGGCATTAAGCTGAGCATTACCCATAGTTGTAGAATAATCAGTAGGAGCTACTCTAAAAGAATTATTCTCATATAATGCATACAGTGCAGGCATTTGAAAAAAATGACCATAACTGAAATGCAGCAATGCTGTTCCACCCAACTGATACGCTAATCCCAGTCTGGGACTAATTTGTACCTTGGGATCAGCCTTGGGATAGGTAGATATCTTTTCTGGATACTCTGGAAAATCAAGTTGATTTGCCGGATTTCTTCTTTGAGATGGATAAACTCTATTAGGATTGAAGTAATCATATCGAACTCCCAGATTAATTACCATCTCATTAAACTCCATTTTATCCTGAATATAAAAAGAATATTCATACGGTTTAACATGATAAATATCAGCATAGATAGAAGAATCAGGATAAATTTTTGATGCATAATTATAATACACTCTTTTTCCAGTCTCCTCATCAATATAGTATTCATTCTCAATACCAGTATTTTCATACTTATTTCTTATTTCATACCAGCGATTTTCAAGATTATGATCTATATATCTAAATCCAGCTTTTAAACTGTGATGTTTATCTACTTGCCAGGTTATATCGTATTTTCCATTGATCCTCTTAGTAACTTCTACACTATGCCCTTTTTCCTGGCCTCCTGTATAAAAACCTGGACCTTCAGAATTATGATATGCATCATGAAGATAACGTGAATCAAGAGGATCTTTATATTTATACCATCCGTTATAATTGTTCATATATGATATTTTAAATTCATAAAATAAATTTTTAGAAAGCATATGATTTAAAAGTAGTGAATACATATCTGTTTCTCCATATGAGGCAGCTCTTCCATCAGGATTATATTTATAGATATGTGAATAATCATGAATCTCATCATCATTGCGAGTATAGAGTAAAGAAAATCTTAAATTTTTCAATGGCTTTGCAGTTATTTTTCCCAAAAATGAAATATTTTTTGACCAATTCATTACAACATAAGCACTATCTCCAGTATGTTCAGAATAGTACTCTTGAGGATCATTGGTCATGAAAAAACTGTAATCATCATCATTAAAACGACGAATCCCATTAAGATGACCTTTGTGATCTCTGTAGCGTACATTTGTAAAAAAAGTTATAAAATTCTTCCATATGGGACCACCAAGATTGAATTTATAGTCTTGGCTGTGAGTCAAATCAAAATCTTTTAAGCCGATAAATATGTCCTTATATGAAGTATAATAGTTAGCAAATTGGGCAGAAAATCCACCCTGAAAATTATTACTCCCTGACTTTGTAACCATATTTACAATCCCACTCATAGCCCTTCCATACTCTGCATTGAATGTACCGGTTATTACCTCTATATCCTGAACCGCTTCTGGTTCCACGTCAACACTACTTCCACTTCCACTAAATGATTCAGTAACATCAATACCCTCAACCAAATATGCCACTTCGTCAATTCTTCCTCCTCTAAAATGTCCTTGTACAACTCCTGGCTGCAAAGCAATTACTTCTCCTAGGTTCTCAACCGGAAGATTTTTAATGTTGTCCGCAGAAATATTACGAATAGAACTTGTCTGATCCTTTTTTATAACAATTTGTTCAGCCTGTATAACCACAGTTTTTCCCATTACTGCAGTCTGTTCTAATTCAAAATCAACATATGCAGTACGATTTACAGAAACTATAATATTCTCAATTTTATATTTTTTATATCCCATCATATGTACAATAAGTGAATATCTACCTGGAGGTATATTAATGATAAAATACTCACCCCTAAAATCTGTTGCAGCACCTAATCTTGAATCCTCTTCAATAAATACACTCGCTCCATAAATAGGTTCTCTGCTCTCCTTATCTATTACTGTTCCAGAAATCTTTCCAGTTGTCTGTGCTTGTAGCAAACCACTTATTAGACAAAGTACTGATATTGATAAAAATCTCTTAAGATTATCATACATCGTTTTTCCTTTTACCTAATTAGTTTAAATTCAACTTAGTAAAATCCCCTCTTTGAAAAAATAAAGAGGGGATAATACTTTTTAACTACCTCAACAAAAGAAGTTTACGCTGAAATGTATTCTTCTCTGTTTGCAGACAGTAGATATAAATACCACTTGCAACTTTCTTGCCTGCATTATCCACTCCATCCCACTGTACTATATAGGTTCCTACACTTTGAACTTTATCAACAAGAACCTTTATCTCTTGGCCAAGCATATTGAAAATACTCAATTTAACCTTGCCAGTATTCTCTAAAGTATAAGGAATAGTTGTTACAGGATTGAATGGATTAGGATAATTCTGTGATAATTTAAATCTATAAGATTTATCTACCACATTCTCCCCTAAACCTGTTTCAAACTTCTCTCCTATCCAGGTATAGGTCCATTCTGTGGGATATTGATAGGAATCATCATCATTATAAACTGAGTATCCCAAAACTCCATCCATTTCACCTTTGACATCAGAATCGTGAGCCGACATATCCATTGCAACCCTCATTCCCTCTTTGGGATGAAATCTACTATCAGTTGGATCTACTTCCACAAAAACATCAAGGGGAATCCTTGATTCTACAATCCATCCTGTAGGGCTTTCATCAAAATAATAATAGGTAGAATCGGTATTCATAACCTGTTCTCCAGCTATGCGCAAACCGTGATTAGGATGATTGGAGGGATAGAAACCAACTGCATAATCAGGTTCTGCTCCATCCAGGAAACCACCATGTTTCAAACCTCTCCAGTCATACAGACCAATAAATAATTCCACATTATCATTGATCCATTCACCTGCAGTTGAATCAAACATAAATGCATCATCATCCGTATCAAAAGCAACATAAAGATAATCATTATCTATAGCAAAATAACCTCTAACTCTCATATCACTATCATCATCAAATTCACATGTCTCTGTGCCTGGATGACCTGGTGTATTTGTTGAAGGTGCAAAATCAAACGGTACAATATTAGCATCATACCATTCACTTAAATCACCATCACAAACAAGATTTTGAGGTGTAGTAAGAGAAATAACTGGAACGCCCTTAGCAGTATTGGTTACCGATCCCTCTATAACACTAATTTCAGAAGCATTTCCTGCAGCATCTTTACAAACCACTGCATAGTAGTAAGTAACTGAGGCATCATTCTTGGGAGCTCTCAAGTTATGGGTAAAGGTTTCCAATCCTTCTCCTACACCTAATCGTACCTGAGTAACATCAGAAGAAGAAAGATCTGTAATTTCATTTTCACCATAGTATAAATCGTAAGTTTCACCAGTCTCGCCTTCAACATCTGTCCATGATAGCAGATTGTAGTAAGTAGCTGCAGACACATTAAGTTCAGGAGCTTCCGGTGCTGTGATATCTATAACAGGATTTCCTGTCCAGATTTGATCAAAATACATACTTTTATCTACAATTTCACTCTGACCATTTGCTACAATTTTAAAACCTTTTATTTTTGTTGAATCCATTTCTCCATTCACCATATCTTCAATATCACCATCCCATACTCCACACCAACGATCAAAATCATTTAATGCAACTTTTACTTCTTTCCAGGTTCCATCATAACCCATTTCAGCTTCTGTAATGGTATATCCAGCTTCAAAAGCATAATCGTTTTTCTCGGAACTATCTGTATCAGTGTCATAAAAAACCAGAGCTAAATCACCAATACCAGCTTCAGACTTCATTTTAAACTGAACAGAATCATCATCCCATCTAAGACCTAAATTCTTTGAACTTTCAAGATCGAATATTACAGCATCCCATTCACCTTGTGCCGTCCATTTTACAGATTTTGATTCCGGAGGAGCAAAATACTCTTCATCTGTTATCATTGTACCCCCACCATAATCATTCCACATGCTAACATTACTGGGCAGAGCTTTTCCATTAAAGAAAATTACTGATATTTCACTTTCTCCTTTGAGCATTACATGGTCTAAATAAAATGCACTTGAATCAGTAATGCCACTTTGTTCAAATTGAAAATCAAATCCCAACTGAGTTATTTTATCTTTATCAAATTTTCCATTATTCTCACCACCATCATAATATGGTGCTCCCAATCCATATTTACTTCCTTCCATCATGTAACCGCCGCCTTCTCTTTCTTTTAAGGGAACGTTTACCACATTCCATCCTGGCACTGCATCGGTTGTAATTACATCAAAATTTCTGTATTCCCAATTTTCATGGTCATCTCCTGCTTTCCAGCCTGCTAAAGTGTTATCGTAAAAAAGAAGTATAAAATTAAAATCATTATTTACTGGTGGGCGCTCTATATAATACCGGAAACTTAAAGTATCATAAGCAGAAAAATCCCAAAAATCACCGACCTCTCTTGAAATAGTAAAAATATTCACTCCGCCCCAGCCTTCAGAAGCATAAAGTTTAGTATCAACATAGAGAGCTGAATCGCCTTCACAACCAGCTATATATCGATAATCTAAATTCAAATATGAATCTTCATTCATTGAAGAAGCTACCAAAGAATCTATGGGGATTTCGCCGTCAAAAGGTAATATTACTTCTCCTTGTTGTGTCCAGCTAATTGAAGCAAATATTAATAATGAGACAATAATAAAAACTTTTTTCATGATAAATTCCTCCATTTTCATGAAAAGCTATTTTTGCTTTTCAAATGTTTATTAAATAAACTGTATTACTCCTACTCCACTCTTCTAGTAAATAATTTTAAATTTTTTCTTATCCCTCCTTTCTAAATTTATTACGACTTTAGAATTCTCAAATTTGTCAAATTATATCACCCCTTTCACATAATATAAGATAGAATTAAGATAAATTTTAATCTATTGCAATTAGCTTCAAATAATATTTTTATAAAATGAGTAAAAAAATTTATTATTTTATGTTACCGGTAACATAAAATAATAAATTATTTCAGTAAATGCAAGAAAAAAATTAAAAAAATTAAAAAAATCTTTTCTAAATTTGATTTTTAATATATGTAAATATTAGAAATAAAAGGAAATAAAACAATTCAATAAAATGGATAAAATGTTCCAAGAAAATTAAATATTAACTTTCCTTCCCTCCACCCAGTAGAGATCATCTCTCTCAAAAGCTTTTATAATCTTAAATCCAGTTGATTCAGCCATATCAGCCAGTTCTTCAGCTTTGGGTAAAATATCTTCTGATACTACAGTATTCAATTCTTTATGGAAATCGTTCAATTTTGAACTACACTCAACATGGAGCACTAAAAATATACCACCCGGTTTGAGAGTCCTTTTGATTTCCTTCAGTGCCTGCAGCGGTTTTTTGATATGAGGAAATATCGAAAAAAGTATGGTCTTATCAGCAAAATTATCCTTCAGTGCCAATACACTTACATCATCACAAACAAAAATTGTATTTGGATTTTTTATCTTTTCCTTTGCTATTTTTAGCATATTCACAGCAATATCTTCACAAATCACTATACCATCAGGTCCTACTAAATTGGCTAAATATGATGTCATACGTCCAGTTCCTGCTCCAATATCCAAAATTGTATCTCCAGTATTGATATGCATTTCCCGGAGGTAAATTTCCAAAATTGGATCAGATTTCATGGTGATATCCCATTCCTCGGCAATCTTGTTAAAGTATTCTTTATGAAGGTTTGACATGATATCTCCTGATTATTTTGTATTTTTTACAATAATATTTCTGTTTGCAATTCTTTTAACAAGAAGCGGTACAAGAATAATTATTACTATTATACCTGGCAGTCCATGTGCAACAGCTGATATGGATATTAAACTGGGTGGAAGACCAATGATAGGACTGATTAGCCATACAGCAATAATAAGTATTAATTTTGAGAGAATAAGCCCAATGATCAATATCCATAAGACACCCAATTTATTTTTATAACTTAAATAACTAATAGTAAGAGTCAGAATGGTTAATTCTGCTATCATAACTGGTAGCACAGGAGGAGATAAAGGTGGCATACCGGTAAGAATAAACGAAAGCGTAGGTGTTATTATCCCGGTAAGCATAGCCCATCTGGGCATCAAGAAAAACCCTCCTACTGCCAGGGGCCAGTACATGGGTAAAAAAACACTGCCTAATCCAACAGCATGAAATGCTATGGGAATAACAATACCCAGTGTTATTATAAATGCACACAGAGTCAAATTTTTAATGTTATGGGTTGACTGCATAGTTAAAAATTATAATTGATACTCAAAAACACATGTCTCTTAGGCATAGGATATCCATACATAGCCTCATATTCAGTATCCAAAATATTTTTAATTTGGGCTTTTAAGGAAACATTATTGAATTTGGGTGTTTCAAGGGAGATATTTAAAATAGTATAATCATCCATGGGCTTCTTTTTGTAATCAGCACCGTAGAGTTCCATAATAGAAAGAAGACTTGAATTCAGGGTAAATCCGAATTTTCTTATAAAAATATTTGCGGACAATTTCTTACCAGGAGTATAAAGGGTTTCATCTCCAGTATCAATTTGTGACCAGGAAAAATCAATATTAAGGATTTCTGAAGGGAGCCATTCAATGAGTATTTCATACCCAGTATGGACAAATTTTCCAGAATTAATCCAATGAAATGGGAATCCCGGGTTACTCCTACGAATCAAGTTATCTCCTTCACTCCTGAACACTACTACTTCCCCTTTTAAAGAGGTTCCGAAATATTGAATAAGACCAACTTCATGGTTCCAAATCAATTCAGGTTTGAGTTCCGTATTTTGAGGAGGGAAAAAATAAAGTTCTCTAAGAGAAGGAGTTCTAAAACCTTTTGCCAGGGAAAACCGAAATGAAGTTGACCTAGTGATATGGCTATTCATCCCTATCTTAGGAATAAATTCATTTCTATAAATATCGCTACTTTCAATTCGCAATCCTGCTGAGACAATAAAACGTCTGAGTATAATTTGCTTGGTATAAATATAGGGCCCATATTCAGTAAGATAAAAGGAACCATAATTTGTATCATCATCAACATCTTCCGCTTCACCACCGTATTCTTTTATATCAAATCCAATGGTAGTAGTATTATTTTTTAAAACATGAAAATTATGATATACCATCATACCAATCATTCTATCAAAGGATTTCCATCCATCATAGAATATATGATGGCCAAAATTTCCATGTAATTTTAGGTTTGTTTCACCAAATCTGCTATTATGGACAATATTAAAATCACCACCATACCTGATCAAATCGTACCAATTGTCGATATAAGGATTAGAGATGGTGCCTGGATCATTAAAGTGTATATCAGCAAAGTTACTATTAAACTCTAAAGAAGTGCGAGGACTGATTCGATAATTTGTATGCATAGAAATATTACCTGATCTAAAAGAATTATCAGCATCAGATCGATGCCCAGCTGTTTTCTTTAGTGAAGTTGAAATATGATACTCCAATTTATCTTTCTTTCCCATATGAGAGGCTAAAATCTTTTGGGAATTATAAGGGCCAAATGCAGTTGCTATTTTTGTTTTAAATCCAGGTTTTTTTAAATGTGCAGGTATTAGATTGATTACTCCTCCAGTAGCATTTGTTCCATAAAGAAACGAACCTGGTCCACGAATAACTTCAACTCTTTCTACTCCATTGGCACCAAACTCATCCGTAATTGTACACCCCATTAAACCCATAAAATCTGGACGTCCATTTCTGAGTATTAAAATGTGAGTACTTGCACCGCCACCTATACCGCGGAGTGATATCTTTCCAGCAGATTCTCCTCCAGCCCCAAAACCCATTATTCCCCACTCAGTTATGTAAAATGAGGGAACATAGGTTTTGATTGTCTCCAGTATACTGGAAGAGGGAGCCTGTTGTATTTTATAATTATCTATTAATGATATAGAAGCAGTTAAGTCCCTTTCCACACCTTTTACTTTAGTTGCAGTTACCACAATGGGATTGAGTTTATATTTTACCTTAATTGTGTCTTGAGATGTTTCTGATTTAGCATATACAGTTAAACCATAAAATAATAATGAATATAAAATAATCCTTTGAATTTTTTTCATTTGAAGATCTCCTCAGTTTATATTGTGTTACGTTTTTAAAATTCGTAACACAATATAATAGATAAATTTTCCTCTGTCAAGTTTTTTATTAATTTTTTATAAAAAACTATATCCTACCTGTAGGGATCAGGATAAAATCAAAAATTTTAATACTATCACTGAGATTAATTAAAGAAAAAAACTAAAAATATTATAAAAAAATAACTAGCTAGAAAAAAATAAAAAAATACCCCATCCAGATTTAAATATTCGAACGGGGTAAAAGTAAATTTTTTTCATACTTTGGTAGCAGCCTCTGAAGTGTCTTCACTTCCAAAATGTTTCTTTATTTTTGACTTGAATTTTTCCTTAAATATATGATGGTTAAAATGTCCATCCTGATGATCATAATAATTTTTATGACCATGACCAGCTTTAAAAAGCAGATGAGTGATAATAACCAAACCCCATGCTTGCCAGAAGGTTATCTGGGGAAGGCCAAATATTACTGGCATTAACCAGTTCCACAGTAACATTACAAGCCATCCGAATACAAAAGCCATTACAGTACCAATGACAATACCCCCTATAATAATTAATAAAATTTTTAGTAATTTACTAAACATAGAACCTCCTCTAGTTAAATTGAACTTAATATTTTCTTTATTGCTTTCAATCGTTCCCTTAAAAAAAGAACTGCATACCTTTTTCTGGAAATCAAGGTATTTATAGTATCACCAGTTTCCTGAGATATTTCTTTGAAACTTTTACCTTCCAATTCATGCTGAATAAAAACATATCTCTGTTTTTCCGGCAACTTTTGTAATGATCTGGCTAATTCTTCTGCAAATAACTCCTGATATAAAATTTTTTCAGGATGAAAATTATTATCCCCGAAAACATCCAGCAAATGTATTCCTTCTCCTGTTTCAACCCCGGAAATTGAATACAACCGCTTTTTTCTGTACCAGTCAATAATTCTATTCTTTGCAACAGAGTATAACCATCCAGCCAGATTCTCAATAGGTTCAGTCACAGAAAAACCTTCGACTAAACGGTAAAAAACATCCTGGAGAATATCCTCCGCAGTATCAGGATTCGCTATCCGTTTCCTGATAAAACCCAGCAGTTTATTTCTCTCTTTTTTATATAATTGTGCAATATTTATCTCCATTACCATCTCCATTTTAATTATAAAGACGAATAAAAAGTAAAGATATTTTAAATTAAAAAAGAAAAAATGAGAAAAGAAAGATGTTATATGAAATATAAAATATAAAAAGCTAAGAAAGACAACATCCAAACCTATAAACAACTCCATATTTTCCATATTCTCCGTAGGAGAAATTTTTTTTTAAGCTACTCATGAAAAATTCTGATCACAGCATAGATAAAAAATTTTTAAAAATCTTCAATCCCTCAGAAGTTAATATTGATTCCGGATGAAACTGAATCCCCTCTACCGGATATTCTTTATGTCTAATACCCATGATTATTCCATCACTCGTCCAGGCACTGATTTCAAAACAATCAGGAAAATTATGCTTATCTACAATAAGTGAGTGGTATCGAGTTGCCTGAAAGGGCTGGTTTATTTTTTTAAAAATAGTTTTTCCATCATGATGAATAAATGAAACTTTTCCATGCTTAACTTTTTGAGCAGGAACAACCTTACCACCCAGTGCTGCTGCAATTGACTGGTGCCCCAGACAAATACCAAGAAGAGGAATCTTACTATACAGTTTTTTACAAAGATTGATACAAATACCTGCCGCTTCAGGTATACCAGGACCTGGGGAAATTATAACTGCCTCTGGTTTCAACGCTGCAATTTCTTCAACTGATATCTTATTATTTCGAAAAACTTTAACATCTGCCTCGAGTCTGCCGAAATACTGAACAATATTATAAACAAATGAATCATAATTATCAATCACACAAATCATATAATGCTCCTTTATAAACTCACCCCCTTAATCCCCTCTCTTTCCAAAGAGAGGGGGATCTTTTCTCTCCTTAAAGATATGTGGTTTTTATACCAATCCTCCCCAAATATTTGACTGGATTTACAGGATTAATCCCATTGGATAATATTCTCGATATATTCATTCTTTTACAAAAGTATCTATCCAACAGAGTGAACAGGATTTTATTATTTTCTATCTTATTGATCCTGTTAATCCTGTCTAAAAATTATTTACTCAGAAACAGAATCCCTAGGGAGCATTAGACCCCTTCTCTTTTCCAAAGAGAAGGGATTTGGGAATAAGATTTAAAAAACTGATAGGGTATTCCAGCAGCTATATCCCTTTATTATACTTTTTTAATAAAACTTTTGGTAACATCCTGCTCTCTTTCATTTCCTAAATTTTTTTTTGTTCCTGTAACTGCCTGCAATAAGGCTTTAGCTTTATTTAAAGTTTCATAATATTCATTTTCCGGAACTGAATCCGCGACAATACCCGCCCCAGCCTGAATATATCCAGTATTATTTTTAATCACCATCATACGTATGGCAATACACATATCCATATCTCCATTAAATCCCAAATAGCCTATTGAGCCGGAATAAATACCCCGTCTTACAGGCTCCAGTTCATCAATTATTTCCATAGCCCGAATCTTGGGAGCTCCTGTTACAGTTCCAGCAGGAAAGGTCGCCTCTAAAAGGTCTATACTATCATATTCAGCTTTTAACCTACCTTTGACATTAGAAACAAGATGCATAACTCTAGAAAATCTTTCAACTTCAAGAAAATCTGTAGTTTGGACACTTCCATTCTCACATACCCTGCCTAAATCATTACGAGCAAGATCAACTAACATAATATGTTCTGCTCTCTCTTTATCATCTTTTTTCAATTCTTGTTCATAGAGTATATCTTTTGCATGATCACTACTCCGGGGACGTGTACCTGCAAGTGGACGAGAAATAACCTCACCATCACTACATTTTACCAGTATCTCAGGTGAAGAGCCCAAAACCGAACAGGCATTAATATTAAGAAAATACATATAAGGTGAGGGATTAGTTTTACGTAGTATCTTGTACACTGTAAAAGGATTATCCTTTACCGGAAAACTCAAACGCTGAGAAAGAACAACTTGAAAAATATCTCCCGGAAATATATATTTCTTTGCCTGTCTTACCATATCTTCAAATTCACTTTTATCAAAATTTGAGTTAAATTCAATATTAGTATTAGTTTGAAAATTATTTAAGATCTCAAGTTCTGCCGGATTATCATGTATACTATTGATAATTGAATCTATTCTTGAGGTTGCATCCATATCGGAATAAATAACAATATCAATTACATTCTCTTCATGGTCAAAAATAATAATCTCACCTGGAAACATGAAATAAAGGTCATAAGCATTTATCTCATCATAATTTCTATCCGGAATTTCTTCAAAATATCGTATTCCGTCATACCCTACATACCCAAGTGCGCCACCTGAAAAAGGTTTCACGTCTGCAAAAAAATTAATCTGGGAAAGATACTCTCTTATTAACCTGAAAGGATTAGCTTTTTTTCTAATTTTTTTATCATTAAACCATATCTCAATATCATTTTTTCGAACCATAACAAGAAGAAAAGGTTTTCCACCTATAAATGAATATCTTCCTCTTCTACCAGACTCTTCCAAAGATTCATAAATAAAGCTGTTTTTATGTTTCCTGTATAATCTTTCATATATTGCTACTGGGGTTGATTTTAACTCAATGCACCTGTGATAGTAATTAATTTTCTCAAATGAAATTTCAGCCATATACATATCTCCTCTATTTTAAGTTTGTAGTGTTAAAAATTAACCACAGAGTACACAGAGAAATTAATGATTTTAAATAATTTACACAGATTTTCTTTTCCCTTATCTCTGAGTGCTCTCAAATAATTAATCTTTTTATACTATTTTTTAACCTTTCTATATTAAAATTAAATAATAATTCTACTTTTTATTCATTGCTTTTAATTCTTTGTTTACCAATAGTACGGCTTTTATATTGCTTGTATATTTCTTTTTGCCTTTTATAAGTCATTTTCTTTAATTCAAACTCGAAAACTAAGTCTTCTTCTTAGAGACTTTCCACTAATCCTGGGGCTAAATTGGAATGTACTTCTATACCTCAGGATATAAATTTACAAGTTATATCTCTACGAGGATATTCATTTGGGGTACTTATTATTTTTCTCTGAGACCTCTCTGGTTCCATATCTCTATGTCTTTTTGCATAGGACTTTTACACTACTTTTAAGGTTCCCTCCTTTAACTTCCTCACCACTGAACTTAACTCATCACCATCCATTACTGCTTTTATAATGCGACTGCCTACAATAATTCCATCTGCATACTTTTTTAATTCTTGCACATGATTTTTTGTAGATATACCAAATCCGACTGCAACCGGAATTTCAGTAATTTTTTTTATTTTCTGGATAAAATCAATGGTTGTTTTACTTACTCTATTCCTGATACCTGTGATACCAGAAATACTTACACAATAAATAAATCCTTTTGATCTCTTTAATCCAAGTTTAATTCGTTCCTCAGTAGATGAAGGAGTTAAGAGAAAAATTGTATCTATTTCATTCTTATATGCCAAGGAAATATAATCATCTGATTCATCTACAGGAAGATCTTGAATTATAAAGCCGGAAACTTTTGCTTTTCTGCTATGTTCTAGGGTGTTTTCCAGACCATAGGCCAATATGGGATTAATACAGGACATTATAATCAAAGGCACATCACAATTTAACTCTGAAATTGAATCGAAAATCAGCGGTAAATTCACCTTATTCTGCAGAGCTGTATAGGATGCTTTCTGAATTACAGGACCGTCTGCAAGAGGATCAGAAAACGGCACTCCTATCTCAATCATATCTGCTCCGTTCTCTGCCAATAATTCAATATTTTTAATTGATTCAGCTACACTAGGAAAACCAAAGGTGTAATAAACAATAAGAGCTGCTTCCCCCCTATTTTTGAGTTCATTAAATGAATTCCTAATCTTCATAGTAATCCCTCTATAATATCCAGATCTTTATCACCTCTACCAGAAATATTCACAACTACCAGATCATCTATATCCAATTTGGAAACCTTTTTAAGTGCATAAGCAACTGCATGTGAACTTTCCAGGGCCGGTAGAATACCTTCAGTTTCAGATAAAATTTTAAACGCCTCTAAAGCTTCTTGATCACTTACAGTTTTATACCTTACTCTCTTTTTTTCCTTGAGATATGAGTGTTCAGGTCCCACTCCGGAATAGTCCAGTCCAGCTGAAATAGAATGGGTCAATATAATTTGTCCATCCATATTTTGAAGCACATAACTTTTAGCACCATGCAACACACCCACAGAGCCTCGTACCAGAGATGCTCCATGCTCCCCATTTTTATTTCCTCTTCCACCAGCTTCCACTCCCACCATTTGTACAGGATCATTGAGAAAAGGATAAAATAATCCTATGGCATTACTTCCACCACCCACACAGGCAATAAGCTCATACGGCAATCTTCCCTCTTCTTTTTTTATTTGGTTTTTTACTTCCCTGCCAATTATAGATTGAAAATCTCTTACCATCATGGGATAAGGATGTGGTCCTACCACTGATCCAATACAGTAGTAGGTGTTATCAACATTTGTGATCCAGTTTCGTATTGCCTCATTTATGGCATCCTTTAAAGTAGCGGAACCTGAATCAACAGGTACCACTTTTGTGCCCAGAAGTTCCATTCTGAAAACATTCATCTTTTGACGTTTTATATCTTCAGTGCCCATATAAACAGTGCACTCCAAATCCATTAAGGCACAAGCAGTAGCAGTTGCTACTCCATGCTGACCCGCACCTGTCTCAGCAATTATTCTTTTCTTTCCCATCTTTTTTGCTAAAAGAATTTGTCCTAGAGTATTATTAATTTTATGTGCTCCGGTATGAGCAAGATCCTCTCTCTTTAAATACACTTTTGCTCCACCCAGTCTTTGGGTAAGTTTCTTTGCAAAGTATAATGGAGTAGGTCTTCCAACATATTTTTCCAGTAATTCCATTAGCTCCTTATTAAAATTAGTATCCTTTTTAAAGCTAGTGTAGGCACTATTAACTTCATTCAGGACAGGTATAAGAGTTTCAGGTACATAACGTCCTCCAAATTTACCCCAATATCCTTTTTCATTAGGTAGATCTAACAACATCGCACCTCCTTAATAAATCTTTTCACTTTGTCTGCGTCCTTTTTACCAGGCAAAATTTCAACTCCAGTTGATACATCCACTGCATAAGGATTGTATCTTTTAACCAGTTCACCCACATTTTCCGGAGTAAGACCTCCAGCAACAATTAAGGGATGATGAATATCAGTTAAAATTTCCCAGTCAAAGGTTTTTCCACTTCCTGCTCCTGGATCCAGAATAAATGCTGAAACATCATACAAATTTATACAGGATAATAAATATTTTCTTGATCCACTTCCCTTTACCTGTATTCGTTTAATGATGCTTTTTGAAATTTTATTACAATATTCCTTACTTTCATTTCCATGAAGCTGTATCCGATCTATTCCGGTCAGATCTATTGCTTTTCTCACATACTCCAGGGACTGATCCATAAAAACTCCTACAGTAATAATAAAGGGCGGAAGCTGTGATATTATTTGTTTTGCCCTTTTTAGAGTAATGTTTCTCCTTGAAGATGCAAAGATAAATCCTAGTGCATCGGCTCCATATCTCACTGCAGTTAAGGCATCAGTAATGTTAGTAATCCCACAAATTTTTACTTTTGTAACTTTTTCTGACTTTATCATTTCAACTTTTTTATAAATTATATCTCTTAAAGCATTTTATAAAATATAGCTTTTAGTAATTGTATCTGAGTTATTATCTTCAGAAGTACAACTCTGCTTCCATCGTTTTATTAATCTTCCCGGTTCTGATGACCTCATTAATGCTTCCCCAATCAGCACTCCATCAAAACCGGCTTTATATAGTCTCTTTACCTGTGATACTGTATGTATCCCACTTTCACTTATTTTAACTATATGATCAGGAATTAAACTGCCTAACTGTAACGACTTTTGAATATCAACAGTGAAAGTATTCAGATCTCTATTATTTATACCAATAATCTCTGCATCGCATTCCAAGCTCCATTCAATCTCTTCCTCAGTATGAACTTCAACCAGAGATGACATTCCAAGTTTCCTGGTGATCGTAATGAAATCTTTAAGCATTCTTTTCCCTAAAATCCGGGTAATCAAAAGAATACAATCTGCACCCATTGTTCTTGATTCATACAATTGATAGGGATCAATAATAAAATCTTTTCTTAGAATTGGTACTTCTACTTTATTTTTTATGGAAGAGAGATCTTTTAAATCTCCTCCAAAGAACTTTTTATCTGTTAAAACTGATATAGCATCAACACTACTATTTTGATATTCTTCAGCAATGCTCCCCGGGACAAAATTTTCTTTTAAGATACCTGCCGAAGGAGATCTTCTTTTAACTTCTGCAATTATTGAAATTCCAGATTTTTTCAAATTATTCAAAAAAAATTTTTCATACTTTTCATAATCATTGTTATTTTGAGAAATTGGATAATCTATCTTTAATATTTCTACTTCTTTTTGTTTATGGGCAATAATTGTATCCAAAAAATCCATTACTTCTCCTGATTGGTCAGCACTTTTAAATGTTCAACTTTTTCTCTGGCCTGATTAGAATCAATAGACTCAGCCGCCATTTCTATTCCTTCCAGGATAGAATCAGCCCTACCACTGAGATAAATAACTGAACCGGCATTCAGTAAGACCATATCCCGAGGTGCTCCCCCTTTACCTTCTAGTACTGCCTGAGTAATCTGGTGATTTTTTTGGGGATCCCCACCTATAATATCAACAAAATCCCATCTTTTAAATCCAAAATCTTCCGGTTTTATGGTATAATTGCTGATCTCTCCTTCTTTTAATTCACTGACCATAGTTTTTCCCGTTATTGAAATCTCATCCACTCCATCTTCACCATGCACCACAAGTACATGCTTAGATCCTAAATTCTTTAATACATTTGCCACGAGTACGGTTAATTCTCCCTTGAATACACCTATCAATTGACGGTCTGCTTTTGCCGGATTTGTCAAGGGACCCAGAATGTTAAAAATTGTACGAATTCCTATTTCTTTTCTGGGTCCAATAGCATATTTCATGGCTTTATGAAGAAGAGGAGCGTATAAAAATCCAAAACCGTTTTCATCAATACATTTAGCCATTGTAGGAGGATCAATGCTGATATTGATTCCTAACTGAGTTAACAGATCAGCACTACCACACCGGCTGGAAACCGAATTATTTCCATGTTTGGCTATAGTACACCCTGCCCCAGCAGCCACAAATCCACTAACAGTGGAAACATTAAAGGTATTTTTATTGTCTCCTCCAGTTCCACAGGTATCAACCAGAGTATTATTTTTACAGGGTATTTCTGTTGCTTTCTCTCTCATAGCCTTTACAAAACCAGAAATTTCATCTACAGTTTCTCCTTTTAATCTTAATGATACCAAAAGGGCACTAATTTGTGCATCTGTAGTTATTCCACTCATTATATGTGAGGCAACATTATAAGAATCTATGAAAGATAAATCCTGAGAATCAATTACTCTCTTGATTGCTTGTTTAATATCCATGTTCTCCTCCTTATTTTATATCTTATATAGAAATTGTATAAATATATCATTATCGAATTTTTTCACCATGATTATATTTATAAAAAAAGCCGTGAAAGTTACTTTGGCTCTCACGACTTATAATTTATAAATAAAAAAAGGTGAGAACCTTGATTAGTGTTCTCACCTTATAATACTTTAGGTCAATATTATCTACATGCTCTTCAGGTGAGACACTCTATAATAGAGTGCCACCACCAACATAAAAAATTTAATTCAGTTTTATAGTTTATCTGCATTAATTATTCCATTATTCTAAATTGATTTCTTAGATTATACAAAATTTTTTTAAAAAAAGCAAGATTTTTTTATATTTCTTAATAGAAAACTATTTTCTATTTGCTTTATTAATTATAATTATGTATATTTTTTTGATTATCTTATTAAACAATTAACAACTATTATGTTTTATTGTATTAAGAAATACTGCTCTATTGGAACATTTACTTATTGAATAAATTATACAGCAAGCTACATCCTACAAAACCATCCAATTTATGGTTATTCTTGAAAATTCCTTTGTATTGAATCCAATAAGATTAAGTGCTGAATTTATGTTAATTTTATATTTTTTTTACTTTTTACTATTAACTGTAAAATATCTGGTATAACCAGATGAAACCAAAAACAATTAAAATCTTTTGTGTGTTCTCAAGTTTAATAATCTTAGCAACAGGAATATATGGACTTTACCATGCCTCCCAAAGAGGCGGATTCCCTTTTTATTGGGAAGCCATCCACAACAATATTGTATTAACTAAAATAATTTCAGCTTCTAAGGATGTAGCTGCTCAACTTAGGGAAAATGATATTATTCTGTCATTAGAAGGGAGGGAAATATATGAAATTATTGATGTGCATTTCATTTTAGACAGTAAACAAGCCGGAGAACCCATTCACTGTATGATTCAGAGAGGAAATCATCGATTTTCATCCCTCATTATTCTAGATCATCATTATAAGCTTTGGAGTGTATTGCTCCACCTTTGCTTCGGCATCTTTTTATGGATTGTAGGTGTATATGTCCTCTTAAAAAAATCCACATTCAAGCCCGCTCGAATATTTTGGGGTTTATGTATGACGATCTCCTTATCAGCTATGTTTATTTGGAACGGGTATCCCTATTATTACAGTTTTTCTGAGTTTATTCATCCTGTTTTAAATTTCATAGTGTATCCCCTGGTTCCATCTTTTGTACTTTGGTTTACTCTCATATATCCTACCGAAAAAAAAATTGTTAAAAAAAAGTCTTTTCACATTATGTATATCTTTCTGCCAAGCTTTGCATTTACCATATTACTAGAAAGATATTATTTGCATTATATAGCCACACATAATTTCAACTCGTATCAAACCTATATTACACTCTATAACGGATTCCGTTTATTTTTAATTTGTTATCTTTTAGCAAGTATGGCTGTTTGGATCTATTCTCTTATTATATCCGACTCAAAAGAAAACAGAAACAGAGTACTATGGATTCTGGGATCATTTATATTCGGGACCATTCCCTTCCTCTTTCTTTGGACTTTACCTCTTATGTGGGGGCTACATCCTCCCTTGATCGAAGAAATTAATTATATATTTTTATTGATCATTCCTCTGGCTTGCGCAATCTCAATAGTAAAATATCAACTGTTTGATATTGATATCATTATTAACCGTGGAATTGTCTATTCCATAATTACAGGTATCATAATAGTATTATATTCCATTGTTGTAGTTGGCATAAGTCATATTCTTTATATCAGCAGTCCTCAAACCAGTAACCTGCTTGCCATTGTATTTACGGTTGTTATCGCAATTCTTTTTGCGCCATTAAAGAAAAAAGTTCAGGTTTTTGTTGATAAAACATTTTATCGAGTAAGGTATAATTATCAACTGACTATGCAGGATTTTAGCAAAATATTAACTCTTGCTCGAAATTCAGATGAATTGCCATCACTTTTAATCAATCACATAAACTCAGCCATACCCTGTGAGAAAATTGCCCTCATTATCAAATCAAAGAAAAAATACATTTTACAAGGATCTAAGGATATACTCCAAAAAGATCAAAAATGTCTTGTTTTTAACCAAACTGATGACATAATTCAACACATTAAAAAAGACAAAAAAGCCTTTATCAGGAAAGGACGTGGGGATTTATTGGATGCGCCTTTATTACCACATCACTCCTGTCTGGAATTACTGGATATTGAAATCATTGTACCCATATTTGTACAGCAAAAGTTAAAGGCTTTTTTCCTTTTCGGAAAAAAGAGTGCAAGTACCAGATTTACTTATCAAGATCTTGAATTGATTGTACCAATGGCTGAAGAAGGTATTCTTACTATGGACCGTTTAAACCTCCAGACTGCCATGCTTTTAGAAAGATCCGCCAAAAAAAAGCTGGCAGAGCTTAATCGTTTAAAATCTGAATTTGTATCTCATGTCTCACATGAATTAAAAAATCCATTAACCTCGATTACCTTCTCGGTTGATAATCTTCTGGATGGTATACCGGAAAAACCCAAGCCAAGTGTTGAAAACTATTTAAAATTGATTCAAGAATGCAGTAACCATCTCGAACGCATGATTACCAATCTTTTAGATATAACCAAGATTGAAGCAGATAAGATAGATATTCACCTGGAAAAGATCAAATTAAAGGAGTATATTCAATCTGTACAAAAAGTAATATTACCTCTTGCTCAAAAAAAAAGAATTCAGTTTCAAGTAAATATATCTGAAAACATGTATGTGTTTGCTGATCGAGATTGGTTACGTACAATTTTCATAAATCTGGTAGATAATGCAATAAAATATAGCTATGACAAAGATACAATTGAAATTCAGGCTGAAATTTCACTCCAGGATCATAAAAAAGTCGATCCCCAAAATTTTGTTGAAATTTCAATTATTGATCACGGAATAGGAATACCCCCATCAAAACAAAAAATTATCTTCAAACAGTTTGAACGACTTAAAGATATATCAGAAAAGCGTATTCATGGTCTTGGTCTGGGTTTGTACATTGTCCAAAAGTTGATTGTATTACACGGTGGGAATATAAAAGTTAAAAGTAGTCCAAGTGAAGGGAGTAGATTTACATTTACCCTTCCTAGTGTATAATATAAAATCTCAACCTAAGAGGATAAAAATGGCAGCAGAAAAAATATTAGTTGTCGACGATGATCCAAATATATGTTTATCGTTAACTGATCGTTTAAATGCTGAGGGATTTGAAACCTTTCAGGCCTTAACTGGTACTGACTGCCTTAAGATAATCAAAAATCAAAAAATCGATCTTGTACTCCTTGATTTAATCCTGCCCGATAAAGATGGAATTCAGATAATAAATCTTCTTCACAAAGATAATCCTGACCTTCCCATAATTATTTTAACTGGTCATGGAACCATTGAAAATGCTGTGGAGGCAATGAAAAAAGGTGCATATGATTTTCTCTTAAAACCAGGTAATCCAGATCACATACTCATTGTTGTCCAAAAAGCCTTGGAACGTAAAAATCTGAAAATAGAAAATCAATTACTGCGCCAGGAAGTGGCAGATAAATATGCTATGGTCATCGGGAAAAGTAATGATATGCAAAAAATCATGGATCTGATAAAAAAAGTAGCTCCCAGTAAAACAACCATTTTGATCCAGAGTGAAAGTGGAACCGGCAAGCAGTTATTAGCCAGAACCATCCATAACCTGAGTGACCGCTGTAACCAACCTTTTATCCAGGTTACCTGCACCACTTTGTCAGAACAATTGCTCGAATCCGATCTTTTCGGTCATGAAAAAGGTGCATTCACTGGTGCGGTTAAACAAAAAAAAGGACGATTCGAGTTGGCTGATAAGGGAACCTTGTTTTTAGATGAAATAGGTGATCTTTCTCTTTCAATCCAGGCAAAATTACTTCACTTTCTGGAATACGAGGAATTTCAACGAGTAGGTGGAACCACAACCTATAAAGTTGATGTACGGATCATCACCGCAACCAATAAAGACTTGACAAATCTGGTAAAAGAGGGAAAATTCAGAGAAGACCTCTTTTACCGATTGAATGTGATGATGTTACAAATACCACCTCTGCGATCAAGACCTGAAGACATCCCTATTTTTATTAAATCGTTTATTCAAAAGCATAGTTGTTTAATGCAAAAAACCATTAAAGGAATTGCTCCTAATGCTGTGAAAATACTCAAAAACTATTCCTGGCCTGGGAATATCCGCGAGTTGGATAATGTTATCGAAAGAGCAGTAGTGTTGGCTACTGAGCATAAATTAACGCCAGATGTTTTACCACCTCTGGTAGAAGGTCGATCTACAGAGGAAATTAGTACCGGTATGCCTTTGGAGGAGGCGCAATTGAAATTCAAAAAGCAGTTTATTACTAAAACTCTGCGTTTTGCTAATAATAGCCAAACCAAGGCTGCTGAGCTGCTGAAAATCCAGAGAACCTATCTCAATAAGCTTATAAGGGAATTGAATATAAATATATAGAAAGAGAAAATGAAAACATTCTAATTTTAATTTGAGACATTTATTTCTATCTCCACCATACCTGATAGAAAAATTCTTTTATGTTCGCCCATTTATTTATAATCCTGCCTGACATATTCTCCTTTAGTACAACCAATTTATAATATTCTATAACTCCCTGTATACTTTAGTATAACTTTTCTTGAAAGATTATTTAAACC
>CAYUAG010000030.1:0-2179 GCA_964442615.1 uncultured bacterium | reverse complement strand
TTCTATAACTCCCTGTATACTTTAGTATAACTTTTCTTGAAAGATTATTTAAACCTTATTGATAAGGTCAAGGGAAGAAGTACATCATAAATTATTGATAATAATTAATTTAATATATTATAAATCCAATATAAAATTAGAAGGTTACATTTTGGCATAAGTTTTGTCTTAAAAATCAGGTGAAGACGGATAATTTAATCAACAAAGAAGAGGAGGATCATGATGGACTCAATTCAAAAAATAACAGGTATAATCCACAAAGAGAGGTTCTCAGTCAAATCAATTCAAAAAACCTTTGGGTGGAAAGAAATATTCAGTCTTATTTTTGTCTGCACTATTTTCTTATCTTCAACTTTCGCTCAGGAAAAAAATTCTGATATGGTAATTGTAACCTGTAACGGCGAGCAGCATATCGGTAAATTACTGTATGTTACTGAAACTGAGCTTGTACTCTGGCAAAGTAAAGAAACTTACGATCCGAATAGAGTGAACGATTTTGTGAAACAGCTACACTGTTCCGAAATTGACCGTATTGTTATTAACAAAAAAGGAAAATTCTGGACAGGAGCTGGTTATGGACTGATAATTGGCGGCGGAAGCGGTGCTATTGCTGGTGTTATGAGACCGAATGAGGGAGGCAACCATTTAGTTTGGACTTCGAATTCTGGCAGAAGAGCACTTGAAGGAGGTTTGATGTTGGGTGTTCCGTCAGCATTAATTGGCGGCATTGTGGGTGCAGTTCTCAGTGCTGATGAGGATTTTGAGGTTAAAAAAGATAACCAAATTTATCAAGCACTGGTGCCAGAACTGAAAAAGAAAGCTATTTTTCCCTTTATGCCTCCATCTGAATTACAAGCGTTTTTGGCGCAAAGTGATTAAGTTTTTCCTTGGTTTAATTTAAAAAACCAATTCAAAAAATAACTAGATCTGAATGTAAATAAAAAAAGGAGGAATAAAATGTTGACAAGAAATATGAATTTCGTTTTCTTTTCCCTTACCATACTCATTTTAGGACTAAATCCATTATTAGGTAGGAATGCACTCAGCCAAGAGAAGACAAAAATACTTGCAATCAATGAAAGAGACGAAAACGATCATGAAGAGAAGAATCACCATAATAAGTTATTTTCTGATGCCGCGAGTTTTCGATCCACTCTATTGTTTCCAAAATCCACAATGCAATATAAAAAAGTGCCTCAACAAAAAACCGGAAAGATTTTTGGCGAACTTTTATTTGGTTCAATCGGTTCTTTTGGATTTGGATATATAGGTGCTGTTATTGGTGCTAGCTTAACAACCCAAGAGGGGTGGTTTTCTGGTTGGATTGAAGCTGCCCTAGGTTATTTAATCGGTTCAACTTTGGGAAGTTCCATAGGAGTCTATATGATTGGCGTTTCCGGAGATGAAACAGGATCATTTGGAACCACTTTAGGAGGGAGTATTTTAGGTACAGGAATAGGTATTGGTCTATTATACATGACTGCGGAAAATAATGCAGAAATGGGATTTATTAGTTTCACATTAGCCCAATCTGCAGGAGCAACAATTGCATACAATGCATCTGCTAGAAAAAGATATATATCTAGACCTGATGAAGCAGTATTTCATTTTAAAGAAGGTAAATGGAATTTCTCATATCCAAAATTATATCTAAGAACTCATCCTCTGCAGCCAGATCAATTGATTGAAACGGTAAACCTGGTTAGTTTGGAATTTTAGTCATCTGTAATCTAATTGTACTTGATTAGATTTACTATAGATCTTTAATATCTCTGGTTCCCAAACTTTTGAGTTTGTGTGAAAGGGGCAAAACCCAATTGTCCGAAGGTCTTCGAGTGTTTGTTTGATGCATTAAAATCAATAAAGAACGCATTTTAAAACACCCGGTGACTCGCTCCACTCGACAACCGGTGTTTTGACACATTCTCCTGTTTGGGAACCTCCTCTTTGAAAAAAACTCGGCTTCATATCCTTACTTTTACATTTATAAAATATCATACACCCCTGTATACTCCAGTATAACTTTTATTAGATATAATTTCTGATCTTCATAAGAAATAATATTTTTTCAAATGCATGATAAATCAATGATAATATTATATTTAAATAAATATAAATTTGATAAAAATTCAAAAAAATTAATTCTGGTACAAGATTTGTCCTAAGAATAGAGTAAAGA
>CAYUAG010000029.1:0-35031 GCA_964442615.1 uncultured bacterium | reverse complement strand
GAAAAAATCGCATAGGAGGACTTTTTGTGCTTGACTTTTACCCTTTAATATGTGTGCTTGACTTTTACCCTTTAATATGTGTTATTGCACCTATGGTGCTATCTTCCAATCAGGTTTGGTAGGTCTTAACAGAGTTAGTGATTTATGCATTTTTTTTCGAAAATATAAAGTTTTTCATCCAATTAGGTTTACAAATCAGTATCAATAGAAAATATACTATTCTGATAAATAAATATTCACAAATTTTAATAGTAAAAAAATAATAAAACAAAAAGATAGTGTCAAGTTAAAATCTCAATTTACTTAGAGTTTCTCTAACCAAAGTATTGTATTAAGCATCTCTGCTTTAAAAACATTAGTCGGAATGGTAATTTCAATCTTTCCGCTCTTCGGACAGTGATGTTCGAAGTGGTCATACATAATATTCAATTTGTTTATAGAGATGGTCTATCTATAAAAACCAAAGCGGAAATCATGATCAAGTTGATGAGCGGTATATGCATAAGTAATGTTTGTACTCCTGGGGATCTTATTTTTGAGAATATCTGTTAAAAAGGAAAACTATAAATCCAGCTATACTGTCAATTAGGATTAATACCACGGGACCTATGATATTGATGAATGTGTTTATATTATTTTTTTAAACATTAGTTTAACAAGTGCTGAGAAGAGGTTTTTTAAATCATAGATGGGATGTTAAAAAAAGCACAGGCCTAATCACCTGTGCTTATTAATAACATACAATGATATTTAGATCACTTCATCAACACCATCTTCTTCACATCCACAAACAGTTTATCTTCAACACCCTTACTTCTCGCTTCAATCCGATAAATGTAAATTCCTGTTGCTACTCTCTGACCTGAACTATTGCGGCTGTCCCAGACCACCTGATGAACACCTGCCTGTTTGCTTTCTTGAACTAACTCACAGACAATCTGTCCTCTTACATCATAGATCACTAGATTTACTTCAGATGCTTGAGGTAAATGATATTCGATCTTGGTCTCCGGATTAAAGGGATTGGGATAGTTCTGATTTAACTTGAAACTTAACGGCAGGAAATTATCGTCATTTGGAACACCTGAGACAAGATCATTGCGAATAATATAAAGTCCGTCCGCTCCATCCGCCATATAAATATAATTGCCGCTGACAGCAACGCCATAAGCAATACTCCCAGTATCATAATAACCACTCTCTGTGGGATTAGATGGATCGGATATATCAATGATCCGTAAACCAGCAGATCCATCCGCCACATAGGCATAATTGCCGTTGACAGCAACGCCATAAGCATGACCACCAGTATCATAATAGCCGCTCTCTGTGGGATTAGATGGATCGGATATATCAATGATCCGTAAACCAGCTCCCCAATCCGCCACATAAGCATGATTGCCGCTGACAGCAACGCCAGAAGCATCACCCCCTGTATTATAATAGCCACTCTCTGTGGGATCGGAGGGGTCGGATATATCAATGATCCGTAGACCATCCCACCCAGCCACTACATAAGCATAAATGCCGTTTACAGCAACGCCACGAGCGAAACCGCAAGTATCACAATAACCGCTCTCTGTGGGATAGGACGGGTCGGATATATCAATGATCCCTAAACCAGCAGATCCATCCGCCACATAGGCATGAGTGCCGTTGACAGCAACGCCATTAGCATTTCCCCCAGTATTATAATAGCCGCTCTCTGTGGGATAGGACGGATCGGATATATCAATGATCCCTAAACCAGCAGATCCATCCGCCACATAGGCATGAGTGCCGTTGACAGCAACGCCATTAGCATTTCCCCCAGTATTATAATAGCCGCTCTCTGTGGGATAGGACGGGTCGGATATATCAATGATCCGTAAACCAGCCCCTCCATCCGCCACATAAGCATGATTGCTGTTAACTGTGACGCCATAAGCAGAGCCACCAGTATCATAATAACCACTCTCTGTAGGATCAGAGGGGACGGATATATCAATGATCCGTAAACCACCGCCTCTATCCGCCACATAGGCATGATTACCACTGACAATAACGCTAGAAGCCGAACCATCAGTATCATAATAACCGCTCTCTGTGGGATTAGATGGATCTGATATATCAATGATCCGTAAACCAGCAGACATATCCGCCACATAAGCATAATTGCCGTTGACAGCGACATCAAAAGCAACACCCCCAGTATCATAATAGCCGCTCTCCGTGGGATCAGAGGGGTCGGATATATCAATGATCCGTAAACCAGCCCCACCATCTGCCACATAAGCATGATTGCTGTTGACAGCAAGGCCATAAGCATAACCGCCAGTATCATAATAACCGCTCTCATAAGGATCAGAGGGGACGGATATATCAATGATCCGTAAACCACCCCACCCATTTACCACATAAGCATGATTGCCGCTGAGGGCAACGCCATAAACCAAATCGCCAATATCATAATAACCGCTCTCTGTGGGATTGGATGGATCTGATATATCAATGATCCGTAAACCAGCTTCCCCATCCGCCACATAAGCGTAATTGCCGCTGATAGCAACATTATAAGCATAAACAACTTCATTACAATAACTGCTTTCAGTGGGATCGGACGGATTGGATATATCAATGATCCCTAAACCACCCCACCCATCAGCAACATAAGCATAATTACCATTGATGGTAACGTCCCTTACTTCCGAAGGTGTGAGTACTTTTCCTAATTCAACAGGGTTTGCAGGATCCGATACATCTGCCACTTCAAGATAACCGCCATTACCGAAGCAGGCAATATTACCGACTATAGCCACAGCATCGCAAGAACCATATGGCCACCTGCCGATGAGGGTGCAATTTTCGCTGTCATGTTGCGCCTGGGCAAGTGATTGCGTCATAAAGAAAATGAACAATCCCAAAACAAACGCAAGAATGTTTGATTGCTTCACGGTTTTTTCCTCCCAAATTTTTATTGAGTGATTTTAACAAACACAAAAGTTTTTGATTTTAAGACCATTCCCCACCTTAATTTTGTTCAATTTATTACTCCACTCAAGAGAAGATTTTATTCTATAGCATTACATTTTATTAAGAATTTTATACTCAATACTCTGCTTTTTAAAACCTCAAAAATATTCTAACTCTTAACAAATTGTATCAAATTTTTTCAGAAAATTTCAGTGCTGCTTCCTGAGATAGTTTTGAAGTCCATGAACCTATCCTCAGTATCGAATGCTTCTCGGTTTTTTTTTTAGGACTGTTATACCTATAAAAAATCAATGATAATATCCGAAAACAACTTTGCTACGGATTTGAATCTTTCAAAAAAGGTTCAAATCTAAGATCAGGTTCCAAACGCGTTTTATCAAGACTATTGTCTATTTGCATGCAAAAACCTTCTGTTGTCGGATTGAAGGCAACCTTTAATCACTGTTCCATCTCTCATATCGCTGTGTTACTCTTAGCAATAACAGCCGTTAAAAAAAAGTAAAAGATCAAGTTCGATTTGTTACATCTTTTACCGAATTTTAATCCCTCATTTATAGGTTCTGTGAAATCCGATATAATAATCATATCACTATGAACGACAATTTTATCACCATAGCCGCAATATTAATCCAATCACTATTTCATCAACACCATCTTCTTCACATCCACAAACTGTTTATCTTCAACACCCTTACTTCTCGCTTCAATCCGATATATGTAAATTCCTGTTGCTACTCTCTGACCTGAACTATTGCGGCTGTCCCAGGCCACCTGATGAACACCTGCCTGTTTGCTTTCTTGAACTAACTCACGGACAATCTGTCCTCTTACATCATAGATCACTAGATTTACTTCAGATGCTTGAGGTAAATGGTACTCGATCCTGGTCTCCGGATTAAAGGGATTGGGATAGTTCTGATACAGGGTGCAATATCTGGAGTGCTTGCCATTTTTTACACGAACATAAGTACTGGATTCAATAATTTCAGCCAGCTCTGCTCGTGCCTTTTCCCATACATCCGGATCAGTTGACCAACTGATATCAGTAAGTACCCAAGTCGGATCATCAGGATCCTCAACACCGTATTCCCACAAGACCTTAGGAATCATTTCGTTAACGATTTCAGCGGTACGGGTTGGATCGATGGCTGCTGCCAGCGTAAGGTAATCTACATCCTGAATTCCGCGCCGCCAGTGTTTCAGGCGCAGCGAGGCAAATGGTCCTTTCACGCCATAGCTATCGTTAGGATAACGTGTATCGGTTCCAGGATAAAACAACACACCATCGCCATTCAGATAATTCCAGCCAGTCTCTCCCAGTTCTATGTCTACCCGATCGAAGTTGCCAAACGTTTGTGCCTGTTGGAAGACATTGGTCTGGCCTGTGTTGCCTTGAAAGTTATCATAGTAGGTGGACTCCCAATAAAACCAGCGGTCAATTCGCTTCTTGAATAGGGCCCATGCAGATACACGTAGTGCAATACCATCGTCCTCGATGGCTAATGAACCTGAAGCTGGCCTTCCGCCGTTATAAAAGTAGAACCGCTTATCTGGATCCGTTGTGTAGTTATCGGCTGCATTTTGCCAGATATTTGTGTTTCCTACTATCATCCCGGCTGTAGGAATGTCTAGAGATGGTGTGCTATCCGCCGCTGTTGGCAAGGCAATCGTCGCCATTGACATAAGACGGTGTCCAGAGCCTGGATTATTGTCAATCCACTGTGCCCACTCCTCAATCTGGCTGTAGTTGTCGGACTCGTCGATAAGGTAAAGGAAATAGTCGGTAGGTGTGGTAAATGCCTGCGTGTCGAACCAATCGACCCAAACATCGGTATTGGCCCACATCTCCGACTGAGGACCACTCTGCCACGACCAACTCCCGTAAGTGCCGATTGAGTAGACATTGTTGCCTATCCCGACACCAACACCGTGGTAGCCTTTGGTTGGAGTAAAGAGCTCACCATTCAATCGGGAAGTCCAGGCTTCATCCATTTGTTCAATCTCTACAGAAGCATCTATCAGCGAGATTTTGTGACGATGTGCAATCTGAAAATGTTTATCAGCCAATGCAAGAGATTGAGTATATGTTTCGCTCCCGGACTCGGGATATGGTATACCAAGGTAGCGGTCATTGATATTTTCGTAACTATAGTAAACCATGGTCCTGGCATAGGGCAGGTCGGGGAGGGTGAAGTTTCGCACTTCAAGCTTCACTGATATTTTGTGAGTTGTGTTACTGTTTTCTTGGATGGTGACAGTACCTTGATAGAGCCCCGGCAATGCGGTCTTAGGAATAAAAATATCAATCCAAATGCTTTGATTCCGACCGGCTGTAATATCAAAATTTTGTACCAGTTCCAGGGGAACGGCAATGTCGGGGTAGAACTTATTGTGATCGGGGCGATCCTCCCACGTACCGCTACCGTACCCGTCGTCCGTCCAAGGGCGGCGGAATCTCTCTGGGATGTGACGCTCATCGTAATTATTAAAGAACAGATCTGTACTCAATCCCTTGATTTGCAGATAGCGCACGTAGAAAAGCTCTATATTACGGTTGATCCAGTTAAACACACCATCACCGCTTGCAGGTACCGAACTGATGATCATTCCTCCCGGACCTTCCAGACTATCGAGTGAAACTGTTATATTAGTTACAGTTTCTGTTGGTGCTTCTAAGATTAAATTGAATGCTATAACTTCATTTTTTGCACTATAAAGGGTAATCTTGTTACCATCCCACACACTGTTTATAACACTGTTTGGATTTTGACTGGCGCGAAGTTCATCAGGTGTCACTTTGTCTCCGCCATCATTGGTCCATACAGTTAAATTGTTTTGACTATAAACTTGTATGCTACTTATCAAAGCAAAAATGACTGTACTTATCCAAAATAAATTAAATCGGATGAATTTTTTCATAAATGTTCTTTAATTTAATTTTAAAAACGTTTCAGACAATTGAGAAAAACTGTCATTTCAAAGAACCAAGTGACGAGAAATTTGGTTAATGCATCAAATTTTAATAATCTTAGATGGTTACCTTAACCGAATGCTCATAATAATTAATATAAAGTGTATAAGGCATTTTTCACAATTATTCCATTAACACCATCTTTTTAATTTTATTGAAATTACCCATTTGAATCTGATAGAAATAGATACCAGAAGAAAGATTTAAGGCATTAAAAGTAACCTCATATTGGCCAGGGTGGTATTGTTCATTTACTAACTCTGACACCTCTTTTCCCAGTACATTAAAAATCTTCAATACAACCCTGACACGGCTCTTTCACACAGAATTGGATAGTTGTCTCCGGATTAAAGGGATTGGGATAGTTTTGTAAAAGAGTGAATTGTGTTGGTATTCCCTTATTTTGACTTACCACACCCATATCAGAGGTGACATGCACATACCTAGGCCTGGAGTACAAAATTAAATCCGTGGCTATAGTGTTAGTGATCTGACAGGTGTAGGACCCGGAATCGGACTGAGCCATGGATTCAATTTCATAGGTAGAACTATCTGCTCCCGTGATTTTCGTTTCATTTTTATACCACTGGTATTGGTTGGCTGTACCACCAACAGTAACTGACAGTATTAAGTTTTCCCCAACACTAAGGGTGGTGTCCTGTTCCTCGCCGACACTGTCCTGGGGTGAGTAACGAAAACCGGAGATTTCCACATTCGGCTCAATGTCTTCGAAAGTAAATTCATTGTAATCAACATAAAGCTGTGTAAGGGCGGATGCTGCAGAAAAATCCGGTAAATCTGTCAATTGGTTATTATGAAGCCACAGCCATTCCAATTTTTTGAGATTACCAAGCTCTGAAGGGACGGAACCCGTGAATTGGTTGTTATTTAAGAGCAGCCACACAGCATTGCTGAAATTACCCATAGATGCAGGGATTGTTCCTGAGAGTTTATTTTCATTTAAGTATAAATAGACCAGATTTTCTAAATTCCCAATTTCGGACGGAATAGAGTCTGTAAACTGATTGGTCCGAAGAAATAAATTTCTCAATTTCGTAAGATTGCCTATTTCAGCTGGGATTGTGCCCGAGAGTTGATTCCGATCCAGTTCAAATTCTTCCAGTTCTGTACAATTTCCGATGGAAGCGGGAATTGAACCCGTCAGATTATTGTCCCTTAAGCACAAACGGATCAGGAGTGTGAGATTACCTATGCTTGTCGGAATAGTGTCTGAAAGCTGATTGTTATTTAAATAGAGACTCTTACATTGGCTCAGATTCCCTATTTCTGAAGGGATGGTGCCGGTAATCTGGTTATCACATAGAACTAAAGAATTTAAATTCGTTAAGTCACCAAGTTCCGGCGGAATAGAACCTGTAAGCTGGTTTTGCCCCAAACTGATAGTTAATAGATTTTCTAAATATCCCAATTCCGGAGGAATTGGATTGTTCAATTGATTTGAATTTAATAGCAGATACATTAAATTAACCAGATTTCCAATTTCTGGTGGAATGGATCCGGTTAGCTGGTTATTCCCAAAATACAAATAGGCTAAATTATTTATCTGTCCAATCTCAGAAGGAATCGAACCTGAGAGGTGATTATCAGATAAATTTAAATAATACAAAGCAGTCAGTAAACCGATTTCCTTGGGGATAGACCCGATTAAATTATTATCAGCTAAATCGACCTGATCGACCCGATTACCTTCAATATGAATTCCGTACCAGGTGTCAACTAGTCCTGAGAGCCAGTTGGTATTGTCTGTCCAGTTGTCGCCGTCTGTGCTGTTGTAAAGAGCAACCAGGGCGAGTGAATCCTGCTCTATACCTGTTTTACTTTTTGAATAGATTTTTAAATCCTTAAGAAAGCCTTTAAAGACAAGACTAAGGCCTCCATGAGTAATTCTAAAGATATTGTCATTGTGATGATCCAACTGAACCGTTGTGCTGTCAATAGGACTACCATTCAAATACAATCTGGCCATCCCTTCTGTGTTGTCATAAGTAGAGGTAATTTCGTGCCACACACCCAGTGTAAATTTTACACCGGAAGAAGGTGCAGAGTCAAAATAGCCGTTACAGGTAAAACCAATGGTACTGTCCAGATCTGTGAACATAGCCAGCCATCTCCAGGATCTTCCTCCTATGATGATCGGTTTTCTTTCAATGACATCATTCACCATAAATTTGATACTCACAGCAAAGGATTCGAAATCAAGACCTGTTATATTCGGGGTTTCAGCATCACAAGAATCAGGATCAGTCCCTATGTAATTTCCGTTGCAAAAGATTCCTCCATTTTGAAAAGGTGTGTTTGTTAGATCCATGGATCCATAATTACCGGTGGTATCGTTTGCAGTACTTGACAAGGGGTAATGAGCGATTAGAGTTAGATTGTCCAAATCCTGGGAATAAATAAGAGATGTTTGTAAAATCCCAATAACCAATATGATTCCAATCATGTTAGATTTTTTCATTTTAATCACTTCTTTTTTTAATGATGGTAACACAATGTGTTATTATGTCTTTATTTATTTTTGTCTACTGGAAAGGTCATTTTATCTTTCCAGGTGATTTCCGGAGTATTTTGGTTGAGATAGTCAATCAGGCGTACCGAAATTTCAACAGTCTGTTTCAAGCTCTCCAAAGGCCAGTCAGGATTGTATTGGTCCTTTACAGTATGGTAGTTGCCCAGAAAAAATTCCTTAATTCTGTTTCTTCCACTGACAAAATCCTCACCTGCGGATATCCATATCGATGGTATTCCCTTCCGGGCAAAACTGAACTGGTCAGACCTGTAGAAGAATCCCTGATTTGACATGGAAAAGTAAGAGTATTCAAGATTTTGCTTTTCAAGTATTTTTTTTATAATATCCTCCAGGGTGGAATATTTAGCACCAATAGCCATAATGCTTCTGGATTTTTCCCAGACTGGAGTGGACTCAAAATTAATATTTGCAATTATATTTTCAGGATCTAGGGTGCCAGCAAAGTAACGGGAACCGAGAAGACCAGACTCTTCAGCCTGACAGGCAAGAATAATCACCGAGTACTTCAGATTTTTTTGATATTTTTTCAGGATTTTTGCAGTTGTAATCATGGCTGAAACCGCGGATGCATTGTCAATGGCACCATTATAAATGGTATCGTCTTGCAGGGAAGGGTCTATTCCTAAATGGTCAATGTGGGCGCTTAGTATAACAGCCTTTTCTTCGATGCTGCCTGGAATAAAACCAGTCACATTTCTGGTATTGATAGTGCGAAAGCTATTTACACCTTTAACTGATATTTTCAGGTCTAGATCAGTTGGTTTAAAGTCTCGATTTTCAGATTGTTGGTAGAGGAAGTCGAGAGAAATTCCTTTGTCTGAGAGAATACTCCGGAGTTTCTCTTCCCTGATCCATCCTCTGAATGCGAGATTGTTATCAAGCATGGAAGGAAGGTAAAGCTCTTCGCCGCCCCATGAATTCTGTACAACCTGCCATCCATACCCTGCTGATTCCTTGGTATGGATTAATAGTATTCCCTTTGCTCCTTGACGGGCCGCTTCCTCAATTTTATAGGTCCAGCGGCCGTAGTAGGTAAGAGCTGGGCCCTTAAACAAATCAGGATTGGAAGGATCTGGTTCATTGACCCGGATAATAACAAATTTACCCGCTACTGAAACATTTTTGTAGTCATCCCAGTTCCAGTCTTTTGAGATAATACCAAATCCTGCAAAAACCACATCCCCGTTGCTTGAGAAGTGTTTTTGGTCTCTGGTATAACTTCCCATAACATCATCATAGAGACAGCAGGGTACATTGTTTATGTTCATGGAAAGCTCATTAAGTCTGAATCCATTCAAGGTAAATGTTTGAAAGTAATTACCCTGATATGGTTCAATATCAAACAGTTTATACACACTCTTCATATAGTGTTCTGCTAATTCTCCACCCCGGGTCCCGGGAGCTCTTCCCTCCAGAAGATCAAGACTGAGAAATTCAAGGGTGCTCTGCATTTCATCTCTGGAAACGGAATCGATTATTGTTTCCAGGTCCTTGGAATTTTGACCACAACCCATAATAATTAACAGAGGCAATAAGAGAGAGATTGTTTTCTTAATCATGTTTGAACTCCTTTTTGATTGTTTAATCTTGTAAGTAATAAATTGTAATAATTAATGATAAAGAAATATAAAGGAAATAGCAAGGAGAAATATTAATTCTATATAACAATAAAATATTTATTATCTTTAATAAATATTTTGTAAATTTAAGGTAAAAAATATATTATAAATTAAGGTATATTTTGTAAACCTTTTTTAATTAATCCCTGTCTTAATGGTAGCAATGGAGAAAAAAATTTGACCAACGAAAGCATACTGATAGAAAAAATTAGTTCCGGAGATAAAAATGCATTCAGACAACTGTTTGAGCAGTACACAAAAAAGATATTTTATTTATCACTAAACTTAACCAGCAACCATCAGGATGCCGAGGATTTATCCCAGGAGGTATTTATAAAGGTGTATAAAAATATTAAACAATTTAAAGGTGAGGCCAGTTTAGGATCCTGGCTTTATCGCATTACAGTTAATACTTATTTAAATAAAAGAAATAGAAAAGCATTCAATATAATCCGAAAATCTCAAGATATTGATAAGATAAACCTAAATAATAAAATTTTACCTAGGGGATCAGGTTCACATGATCCCGAAAAAAGTACTCAGTCTGTTTTTATACAAAAACATATCAATGCTGCACTTCAGAAATTAAGCAAAAAAGAACGTATAGTTTTTGTTTTACGTCATTATAATGGATTCCCTTTAAAAAAAATTGCGCAGCACTTGAATGTTCAAACCGGAACCGTAAAGAGTACTCTTTTCAGGAGTCTAAAAAAGCTGCAGAAAGAATTATCATTTTATAAAGAAGATATTTTTGAGGGGAGTGTTTAATGAGTAACTGCAAAAAGTGTAATGATTTCCTGCTGGGAGCTCTTTATGATGAATTAAATAGTAAAGAGAAAGAATGGTTTCAGAATCATTTAAAAGAGTGTGAAACCTGTAGACTACAATTTAAACAGCATAAGGCTCTCATGCAATTGATGGACATGAAAGAAAAAAATGAATTGCCGGTGCAGTACTGGGAAGGATATTGGGATCGGTTGTTACATAAAATTGAAAAAATTGAAACTAAAAAGAGCAGAAGTATAAAAAAAGAACAGTGGTTCAAAACCTTTATTCCTCCTCTACCAGCCTGGTCTTATAAACTGGGATTTGCAGTTGGAATTTTAATTATTGGTATATTTATTGGAAGGAATATTTTTTCACCTTCCTTGGAATCAATACAGGATAAAAGAAGTTATTCTAAGAAGTATGGAAATATGGCATCTCTTGATTCACGTACAAACAGATTTCTGGAGAAATCCAAAATCCTGTTACTTGGTATTATTAATTATGATCCGGAGATAGATGAAAGGAGCTCATTTAATCTGGATCATAATAGGGAAATCTCACAGTACCTTGTTCAAGAAGTACATACCCTACAGAAAGATTTGGAAAGAACATCACAGAAAAAACTCGGTAGGTTAATCGCTGATCTTGAGTTGATACTTTTACAAATAGCTAACCTGGAATCTGAAAAAGAGATTTCACAGATAGAAATGATCCAGTCAGGAGTACATCAAAAAAGTATACTTATGAAAATTACTATCAATGAAATGGAAAAAAATTACGATTCGAAACTGGATGCAAAAGATCAAAAATCAAAAACAATATAAGGTTGTTTTAAAGAGACTAATGAAAAAGAAATTAAACCACAGAGATCACAGGGGACAGTTAAGACTCAGCTTTTTTAAATTAATTCTAAATTACTCTCTCTGTGTAATCTCTGATTCATTTTTTATCACTAGATAATATAAACAAAGGAGTAGTGCTATGATAAAATTAAACATTACTAAAGGATTAAAACTTTTTATTTTTTTGGCAGTTATATTCTTTTTTATGGTATATCCGGGTTTTTCTCAGCATACTTTACAAGTTGAGAAACTCAAACTTGATATTCAAAAGCAAGACTTAAAATCGAATGTTGCCCTGATTGCAAAAAATCATATGGAAATAAAAGCAAACTTATTAACTCTTCATCACAATGTATCAACCTTAAAAGCTGGATCAGTACATCTATCTCATTTTTTTAAAGATGAACTGACAATAGAAAATCAGACAGAAGCTTCTCAGGATTATAAAAAGGGATATGACCTTATTTTGAATGAAAAATGGACAGAAGCAGTTGATTATTTCAATAATTTTATTAAAAAATATCCCCAGTCAAATTATACTGATGACGCCTCATTCTGGCTTTGTTATGCCCAAGAAAAGACTGGACAGCCTTTAAAGGAATCTTTTAGCTGTTACAGAAATTTCACAGAAAGATTTAACAAGAGCGAATGGTCTGATGATGCCCAGCGCCATCTTATTCGTATTGGACATGTTCTGATTAAACAAGGAGACAAAGAATATGAATCTATAATTAAAAGTTATGAGAAAAATACAGATGAGGAGATCAGCTTGGCTGCCCTGTATGCACTTCAAAATATTGGAGATGAAAAAGCGGTTGAAACTACCATGGATCTTTTCGATAGGACCGAAAGTGAGGAGATCAAAAAAAAGATTATCTATATTCTAGGTAACTTTGATTACCCCAAAGTAATAGATAAATTGATTGAAATAGTACAAAACGAAGAAAGTGAACAGGTCAGGAAAAGGGCAGTGTATGCTCTGAGCGACATAGAAAATGAATCGGCCGTTAAAGCATTAAAAGATGTTGTAAGGTTTAATTCCTCTACAGATGTACGTAAAGCTGCCATTTATACCTTAAGTGACAATAAAATGGAGAATATTGTACCCTTTCTGGGGGAAATAGCCAGAAATGAATCAGATGAATCTTTAACTAAAGCAGCCACTTATGCCTTGGGTGATATTGACTCTCCAGAGGCAATCCTGGAATTACAAAGGATACTTAAAGAATCAGCATCTATGGAAGCTCAAAAAGCTGCTCTTTATGCACTGGGTGATAGCAGGGATGAGAACTCATTAAAGATCCTGGTGGATATTGCCTTAAATAATGAAAATCCCTCTTTATCAAAAACGGCTGTGTATGCTATTTCCGACTATGAGGGTAGGGGAGCTTTTGATGCACTCAAGGATATTCTAGAGAACAGTAAACATTATTCCACCCAAAAAGCAGCACTTTATACAATTGGTGATATTGGCGGAACCAAGGCAAGGGACTTGTTAATCAATAATGCTATAAGCAATGAATCATCTGATCTGGCTAAAGTTGCCGTGTATGCGCTGGAAGATGTCATAGAAAAAAATGAAACTGATATATTAATGAATATTCTTAATAAGACAACTTTCCCGGAGGTTAAAAAAGCTGTTTTATATTTAATAGCTGATCTGGACGCAGAATCAAGTATTGAGACTTTAAAGAAGATATTATTTAAGGAAAAAGATGCGGATTTAAGAAAAATTGCTGTTTATGCCATTGAAGATACAGATTCAGAGAAAGCTGTTGATATTCTGCTGCAGGTAGCAAAAAATGATACTGATCTGGAAGTAAGAAAAGCTGCCATACGAATACTGGGTGAGATTGGAACTACAAAAGCCCGGTCAGCTCTAATGGAGATTTTGAATATTAATAAAGAGGAGTAAAATCATGAAGAAGTATAATAATGGTATTTGTACAATCATTATCATTTTCTGGACTGCAATTCTTGCCTCAGCAGTGGTAGGTGCTCAGGTTGTTCATCATCCTGATTATAAGGTTACATTAAAAGATAAATGGGACTGGGCCAGGAAACAGACAGAGCAAAAACAGTACAGAAAAGGTTTTTGGATTGGGTATAGTATTGAGAAGATGATGCAGGAAAATTCCTACATGGGCTCATTTAATATAGATCATAAAGACAAAAAAATATTTCTTAGTGAATTGATTTATGGAGAGAAATTTGAAGTACAGAAATCTTCCCTTAGTGACGCTGAAATTATCCGTAAAGCAGCCCAGGAAGCAATTCAGGAAATCGAGCATAAAAAATCCCGGAAAGAAATTTTAAAAGAGATTGCTATTCTTTTTAGATTTACAAGTCTTTCAGAACCGGAAGATATTAAAATAAGTAACCTGTGCTTATCTGTTGACCTTAAGGACCTTCCTCTCATCTGGTTGGGAACAACTAAATATGATGAAAGTGTCCTTTTTTTACACAATCAATATAAAAAATCAGACAATGATGAATTAAAAGAAGAGTACATTACTGCCTGTGGAATACATCCCACCTCAATTACGGTGATTAATATATTGGAAGATATCTTAAAAAATGAAGATAATAATGAGTTGCGGGAAGACGCAACTTTCTGGATGGGGCAGCAGCCGCATAAAAAAGCACTTACTATCCTTACAAGTTTAGCCTTTAAGGATGGTTCAACTGAAGTACGGGAAAAAGCAGTGTTTGCCATTCATGAAATGGAATTACCGGAAGCAGTTCCGACTTTAATTGAGATTGCTCACAAAGCGGATAATCAGAATGTAAGAGAAAAGGCAGTTTTCTGGCTGGGTCAGAATAAAGATGAAAGAGCTCTAAAAGCATTAATAGAGATTGTTAAGCATGATCCTTCCTCCTCGGTGCAGGAAAAAGCTGTATTTTCAATCAGTCAGATGAAGTTGAAAAAGGCAACCGAAGTGCTGGCTGATCTGGCTCAACATGCAAAGCACACTAATGTAAGAGAGAAAGCTATTTTCTGGTTAGGACAGCGAAATGATACTGACGTCTTGGAAATATTACAGTCCATAGCACAGTCTGATCCTAGTTCAGAGGTAAAGGAAAAAGCTGTTTTCAGTATCAGTCAAATAGAATCAGAAAAGGCTACCCAGGTACTGATTGATCTGGCTTATCATGCTAAAGATTACAATATTCGAAAAAAGGCAATATTTTGGCTGGGTCAGAAGGTTTCCCAAAAAGCTTCCCAGGCATTACAAAAGATTGTTTATAATGATAATGATTATGAGATACAAAAGAATGCGGTTTTTGCCATATCTCAGCTCTCTGATGACCAGTCAATTCCATATCTTATAAAAATCAGTAAAAATCATCCCAGTCTTGAGATACGTAAGAAAGCGATTTTCTGGTTAGGTCAAAAGGATGATAAACGGGCAGTGGATGCTCTGGTTGAGATTTTGGAGGGGAAGTAGTTGCAGAGTTTATAAACCTTCCAGGTTTTCAAAACCTGGAAGGTTTGGGATAATACAGGAATGTAAACTTGGGTCTGTCTAAAAAGGTTAATTTTATACAGTACTGTCATGTTGAGCATAGTCGAAGCATATTGTTTTTATTAAATTTATCAATCTTCGACTAGGCTCAGACTGACAATATAATGACTTTTTGGACAGCCCCAAATGATTTTTTTTGCATATTTGTCAATAACTTGTTCATGAGGCATGGACTTTTGGCCATGAGGGATTTATGAAACACAGTCTCTAAAGCCTGTGCCACACGCTGTTGTTTATTCAATTTTTTATTTTGGTCATCAGATGTATAGGTACCATTACTTAAAACTAAATAGAGAGATGTTCATTAAATATCTAAAGTAATAGTATAAAATTGAAAGTGAAAAGAATTATATGACAAATTATAAAAAGGAATGGATTATGAAAATCAATAACAAATTTGATATTATGTTGTTCTTACTATGTATTTTATTTACAAACAGTATAAATAGCCGTGCTCAATCTCATGAAAAATTTGATGGATCAAAGAAAAAAATTAACTATGAGTTATTTGATCGATTGATAAAGGAATTATCCCAAGAGTGGTCCATTCCAGGCATATCAGTTGCTGTAATTCAAAATGGTAAACTGGAATATTACAATGGTTTTGGCATTAAAAATAACGAAACCGGGGAAGAAGTGGATGAAAATACAATCTTCGATGCTGCCTCCCTGACTAAACCATTATTCGCATATTTTACTATGTTAATGGTTGATAAAGGAATGATAGAACTTGATAAGCCACTTATCACCTATATGTCTAAGGAAGATATTGACAATTATTTCAATATATATGGTTATTCGGTAAACCAAAAAGGCTTCAAAAAAGATTGGTTTTATAAAATTACACCAAGAGATATTTTAAGCCATTCGGCAGGCTTGCCTCATGTGGAAATTCATTGGGGAACCAAACCGGATGTGTACCCAATTTTTTTCATACCGGGAAGTCAATTTAAGTATTCTGCTGAAGGATACCTCATATTACAAAAAGTTTTTGAGAAAATGATGGGTCATCGTTTGGATATTTTGATGTATGAATATATTTTTAAACCTTTAAAAATGACTAACAGTTATATGGTTTGGGATGAAAAGATAGCTGAGAATGCGGCTTTTGGACATAATTCGATTAATACTCCGGTTGCTTCACTTCGAAAAGCAAAAACCCCACATGCTGGTGGTAGTCTTTATACAACGGCAAAGGATTATGCTGTTTTTATGGCAGCAGTATTAAATGGAAAATTTTTGTCCGAAAAATCACAGCAGGAGATGTTCAAACCTGCTATTAACATTGAAGATAATATTTCTTATGCCCCTGGATTCTCGTTGGAAGAATCGTTTAATAAAACATATATATGGCATATGGGTGATTATATCACTTTTAGGAATTTTGCATTTGCTGATATTGAAAAAAAATTAGGAGTTGTATATCTTGCCAATAGTTTTTATGGACTAGCTATATATGAAAGAGTGGTTGAATTATTGTTTGAGGGAGAACATCCATTGCTAAGATGTGAGTTCTTAAAATATTATAGAAGTTTAGGAATTAATCGTAGAATTTTAAAAAACATTGATGAAGCTTTCCTGTATTTTTCAAGCAATTCATTTAGAGAAGGTCCATATGTTAAATGGCTTGAAGGCAGAGTCAATTCAATGGCATATGAATTCATGAATGCAAATAGGTTTCCTGAAGCAATTAAACTTTTTAAATATAATACTTTAAATTTTCCAGAATCTGCAAATGCTTGGGATTCATTGGGTGAAATGTATATGAAGGACGGACAATATGGCTCAGCGTTAATATCATATAAGAAATCATTGCAATTAAATCCAAACAATACAAATGCTCAAGAAATGCTTAAAAAATTAAATGAGGTTAACAATTGAAGGCATCAACCTGCGTTTTACTGTCTCTGATTTGAGCAGTTCGTGTTTTTATAAATGGTTCCGGTAATAAAATACTTGGCTTTAGAACGGAATAAGTGAGAAAGATTGTGTTTGTATGTTTTATAGATTTCCATATTTAATTTTTGGATAAAAACATTCGTGATGTTTCACCTAATAAATATTTTTTATTGATAGTACAGATGTAGCATCACGGATGCTGCACTCCATAAGTTTCGAAAATCCTGTCAGAGTTTAGTGCTCTAAACTTCATGAAAGATGGGCCACATGCCCATCCTACTGTGCTACAAGATTTCATGAATCCTTAAATAGATATTACCTGTTTCTGCTGCTTTACGCCGTTTACGGAGAAGTAACTGTACAAGATCAATACGACCTTCCAGTACTGCCATAAGATCACTTCCATCCATTAATACAACTAGTCGACGACCCGACGAATGAGCTTTCACAGCATCCTCTGAAAATCCATTAATGGATAGAAATAAACCTAATGTATTTTCAAGTTTTCGTGATAATTTACCCGCAAGGCCGTCAAGCTCTTTTGCACCCATTGGATCTTGTTGCCACTTTGCTTCAAGTAAGTAATCAGTACCTTCAAAGCTAAAAGCACCATCTATCTGTTCACCAATAATTCGAAATGAAGCTTTTGGGTCAAGATCAAAGATTTCAAATAAACCTTTAAGCACCTTTTCAAGGCTAAAACCACGTTGTTGTGGACTTTCTGAACTTACCAGTTTGAAAAATTCACTTTTTAGGTCATTTAGCTCAGTCTGAACTGCATTTACTTGCATTAATCTTGCATGAGCATGTTGCCTTCGCTCTTCTGCTTTTTGTTCCTCTTCCTGTAAATTTTGATAACCTTTCAATTGCGATCTGAGAGCTTCCACTGCTGCCTCGGCTTCCATAGCTTTCTTTTCACCATCCTCCAATTTTCTTAAGTGAGAGAAATCCGTTATTTGGGCTACTTCAGCCATTAACCGTATCAAATCTCTTTGGTATACCTCTTCATTTTTTGTGAGATGATTTATAAGAGTAGCAACTATGTTTCGTTTATAATCATCCCAATTAAGACGTGATAGAACACCAGGATCAGACAGGCTTTGTGATAAGAAACTGCGCAACTCAGATTTGTACCAATAGACTAATGAAAGGGCTTCCTTCAATGATTGAATTGCAGCTGCTGAAATCTTTTTTAACATCTATTAAATTTCCTTTCAAAATCTAACCATTTATTCACCAATCAAGCATATTTTTACTAATATTCCTCTATCTATATACTTTTATATTCCCACCTAAAGCCATTTAATGTATGATTCTATACTTTATATTTTGGCTGATTTTAAACTCTACCCTAACTTTACCCATCTTTTTGTTTTCAAGCAAATTCATTTTATTTTAATTATAACAAAGATATAAATTATTAATATTTAAGAGTAAAAAAATATAAGGAAAATGTCAAGAAATAAAATTTTTTTCTGAAAGAACAGATTCAACTCTTAGGTTGATCATGTATGCTTTTTTGTAGCTATTACATTTAATATCTTTCAAAAATAAATTGCTTTTCATTTAAAAAATAATGATATTACTATTAATTTATGATATAAAAAATAAAAATGAGGAGGGAAGAACCATGAGAAGCACATCAATTCAATACAAGATCTTGAGTGTAATTTTTTTGATAACTCTTGTGTTTATGGCATGCCAGAAAACCTACAAATTCGAGGGAAAACTCCTGGACATGACCTACCCTTTTAATGAAAATTCCATTTATTGGCCGAATGCCAAACCTTTTGAGTTGATTAAAGGTGATTGGGGCGTGACGGAAGGGGGCTACTGGTATGCGTCTAACCAGTTCAGCGCAGCAGAGCACGGGGGTACCCATACTGATGCACCAATTCATTTTGCCGAGGATGGGAGGACCATTGATCAGGTTCCTCTGAAAGATTGGATCGGTCCAGCTGTAAAGATCGATGTCACTAAACAGTGTGAGGAGAATCGGGATTATCTACTCACAGTGGAAGATATTCAAGCTTGGGAATCTACCTTTAAAACCATACCAGACCATGCCTGGGTTATCATGTATACAGGAATTGATACAAAATATTATCCCAACAAGAAAAAAGTGTTGGGAACAGATAAAACCGGATTAGAGGCCATACCAGAACTGAGTTTTCCTGGATTTTCTCCTGAATCTGTTGAGTTCCTTGTAACTAAACGGAAGATCGCTGGTATTGCCATTGATACTCCAAGTATTGATTATGGCAAGTCAAAAGAATTCAAGGTACATCAGATACTTTTTGCAGCGGATAAGGTAGCCTTGGAGAACATTGCCAACCTGGATAAACTTCCGCCTATCGGGGCCACCTTGTTTGTAATGCCTATGTTAATCGAAGACGGTACTGGATCTCCGGCACGGGTATTTGCTTTGCTTCCTTAATAGGATAGGGATTTTAGTTCTGATGATCTAAAGAAATTTAATCAGAAAACAATTCTCAAGGTAAATTTTTGTGTAACTTGCACTCCTTGATAATTTTTAAAAAAAGAGTATTATTTTCTTTAAAAATGATAAACAGCGCTGTCTAAAAAGTCGTTTTTTCATGTATTTGCCATACTGATCCCTGTGTTGAATACTGAAACGAGTTCAGCACAGGCCTTTTTCAGTATTATTTCAGTATCCAAATTAATTATCAATAGTTTATGAGATTCCTGATCAAGACTGTTATCAACTTGTTTGGGTATGGGGAATGACCTATAATTGGACTTTTTAAACAGCTTGGTTCATTTGATAATGGTGAAGCCTTGGTTTATCCAGACTGGCTTCAATTTTTGTGTAATCTAGCAGGGACATTAAACCTTTTAACCTGATAAAAAGTCATACAAGTAGATAAAAAAGGAATGTATGGAAGAGAAAGCAGTTATTGAAAGATGCAAAACCGGTGAAGTTAAGGCTTATAAAATACTTTATGCTAGGTATAATCAACCTTTACTTCATACTGCCTATAGAATGCTGGGAAATAAGGAAGATGCAGAAGATGCAGTACAAACAACATTTCTAAAAGTATATAAAAGTATTAAGAATTTTCAGTATAAATCAAAATTCAGCACCTATCTATTTAGAATATTACTGAATGCATGTATTGATATAGGTAAGAAAAAGAAAAAAAATAATTTTAGGTCTATGGAAAAAATAGAAAATATAAATATAAAATACCCGGATTATGAGGTAAAACAGGAGATTGAGCAGGCTCTGGAGAAAATTCCTCCAAAACAAAGAGAATGTTTTTTGCTTTTTACAGTGGGGGACAGGAAGCAAAAAGAGATAGCAGAGATACTTGATATTTCAATCGGAGGTGTTAAATCAAATATTTTTCAGGCAAAATCAAAACTGAGATCTTATCTTAGTGAGTGTAAAAAGAAGGGATGAAAATGAGTTGTAGATTTTACGAAAAATTTTTTTTAGGACAGATAACAGAATCAGCATTTAAGAAACATATCAAGAGATGCCAAGAATGTCAATTAATGGTTGAACAGGATGAACAGGTAGAATCAATGGTTAGAGATATGAAAAATGTATTTCACCCAGATGTTCTCTGGAATAATATTGAGTCATCACTTATCAAAGAAAAAGAAAAAAAGGAGCGGGATATTGGTGTACAGAGAATGACCTACACAATCTTGAGAATGGCCGCTATAATAATCATAACAATTTTAACTGGAATAATTGTTAATAAAAAATATTTCCATAGCTCAGTTCAACTCCTTTCTGATAAGAGTGTGCAGCAGTACATGAGTAAAGAAAAAAAATATATGAGTGTAATTGAAGATTTAGAAAAAAATGTACAGTTTAGCTTAAGTGATGGTAATATTGATAAACAATTCAGGTATAAAGAGTATCTAGAAACCATGGACTCTCAAATCAGGGATTACCATGATGTCTTGCTTAAGAATCCGGCTAATGCTCATATTAGAAGTTATTTAATAAAAGCACTTCGAGATAAAAAACAGATATTAGAAGAATTTGCCAGGGAGAAAAAAAATAATTTAAGTATCTAGGTTCTCAAGAAAAAATTAATTTATAAGGAGATAATCATGCATGCAAACAACAAAACCACCAGGTATATCATTTTATTTTCTTTGATACTATCTTCAGTTTTATCAGGAGCAGGTTTAGATAAACTGGATAAGATTCTTTCAAAAAAGTTTTCTGAAGAAATTCAGTCATCTTCAGGAAGTATGCTTTATATTGATGATACCAGGGCAGATATTACTCTTTCTACTAATGATTCAAACATAATAACTGTCAAAGCAGATTTAAAAGTGAAGGACGGCAGTAAAAAAATACTGGAAGAATATCTTGAGCACTGCAGTTTGATTCTTGAACCGTATAGAGGAGGATTCAGAACCTACATGGATATACCGGATTTGAATAAAAGAGGAGTAAGTTCAATATCTAAATTTTTTGATGATATTTTCTGGAATGATGAAATATCCACTCATTATACTCTAGATATAACAGTTCCCCAAAAACAATCAATAGAGATTGAGAATAAGTATGGTGATATTTTTATCACTAAAGTATCTGGAAATATATCAATTAGTAATTCTTCAGGTAAAATTTTGCTGGAAGATTGCACAGGTAAACTGGATATTAGGAATAGTTATGATGAAGTAAAAGTGATTTCATTTACTGGTCCGATTAAGATCGGAAATACAAGCGGAACAGTAATTGTAAAGAATATTGGTGGAAATGTGGATATATCAAACAGTTATAAAAGTATTTATTTCAGTAATATCAAAGGAGATGTGGATATAAAATCCGGAAGTGGAGATATTGAGGGTTTCAAAGTAACGGGCAATTGTAGAATTAAAGCATCTTATAAAACAGTAGACATAAATAAAGTAGATGGGTATTTAGAAATTGACGGACAGAGTTGCGAAATAACGGCAGCAGGAATTAAGAATGATCTTATTATTACCTCCTCTTATAAACCTATTGAAATAGATAGTGTAGGAAGGAATCTCACTATCAGGGGGAGTTCAAGTCCACTAAGAATTCGAAATGTATTTGGTACTGCTTCTTTAAGAACTTCTTATAAAGAAATATTTATAGAAAATATAAAAGGTTCAGTTACCATTGACGGAAGTTCCTGTCAGGTTAATGCGTTTAATGTGGGAGGAGATTTGAATATAACTTCTTCATATAAAGAAATAAACATAGAAAACGTTGGGGGTGAACTCATTATAGATGGTTCTTCCAGTCAGGTGAAAGCAATTGGTATTGAAAAAAGAGTTGAAATTAATACATCCTATAAACCAGTTCAATTGAAAAATGTTAACAGTGATGTTAGGGTGATTGCCAGCTCTTCAGGAGTATACTGTGATAATATTAAAGGAAATGTATATATTGATAATTCCTATAAATATGTAATAGTTAAAAATACATATGGATCAATAGAGATATATGGAAGTAGTAGTCCTATAGAAATATCAGATATACAAGAGATATCAGAAGATGATAAAATTTTTATTGAAACAACCTATAAGGAGGTGAAAATATCTCTTCCACCTGATTCTGATTTTGAAGTTCAAGCTAAAACATCCTATGGTAAAATTCGTTCAGATTTTCCGGTATATCTAAATGATGATCAAAAAAGTATTACTTTTAAGGTAAAACAAGGTAAAATTCCAGTTTACATTGAAACATCCAGTGATATTATCATAAACAAGGAGTAGGTGGACAGTAATTTTTGAGTTTAAGTTTTATATGGATGAATTCTCTGTGGAATTTTAAAAACCATGATCTGCAATTATTGGAAAGTCCTTTTAATTTAGTATAACATTGGATATGCTGTACTATTTAAAATAACATGAAAAATTATCAATAAAAAAGGTTGAATGAGTTTACATTAATACAATAATTTAATCTTGATTAAAATATTAAAATTAGTTATCTTAAAAAATATTACTCAATATTTTAAAAGAATCGATCTATGAATCAATCTTGTCCGAAGCATCTTTAAATAAATAAAATCAAAAAAGCAGAGCCTTATCCAGCTGAATATAGGAGTAATGTATTCCTAGAAATTGATTATTAAATATGTAGTTTTTTTTAAGGAGAATGGAATGATCAGACAGGTTTTCAAAGTTATCCGGTCTTCAGCCTTTGTTTTTTTATTTTTTATTTATGTAGTCTCAGTCAGTGCGGTTCAACCTTTTATTAGGGGCAATGATAAGGTCCTGCAGGATGCACTTGTTTATGGAATTTCTATGGGATTACCTGGTCTCTCAGTTGCTATTGGTGTTGATGACAGCCTTGCCTGGACTGGAACTGCTGGGTACAGTGATTTAGTCCGAAGAGTGCCTGTGAAGTACGATGATCGATTCGGTGTGGGCAGCATTACCAAGACATTTGTGGCCCGGGTCATCCTTCAGTTGGCAGAGGAAGGCGCACTAAACCTTAACAAAACACCTACCGATTATCTCAAGTTGGATATAGTGCATAAGGTTCCCAATACAGATAAGGCAACCTTGCGTCAGCTACTGAACCACCAAAGTGGCATTCCCACCTGGGAGTTTCAGGCCGATTGGATTCGTAAGGGACGCGGCGATCAGATGAAGTTGGGGTATGTATGGGAAAAGACCGAAACTCTCGAGTACGTAACCCAGGAACTCCTTGCTGCGGATCACAAACCTGGACAAAGGTATACCTACTCCAACACCAACTATACAATTCTAGGTCTTATCATCGAAGCCGTGACCGGCAACGACGCAATAGTGGAGATTCGTAAACGAATTCTTCAACCACTCCATCTTGAAAATACTTTTCTGGAATCTTTTGAAGAGATTCCTGATGGTTATGTTCACCATTATCACTATACCACCCCCCAGTTTCGTGAGGTTGCGGGTATCCACCCAGGTTTTACAGAGATCCGTCCATATCTTATGGAATCCACAGCTGCCAATCTTTCTCCTGAATGGACTGCGGGAGGAATGGTCTCCTCAGCCAGTGATCTTGTACGATGGGCCCAAGCTATCCGAAATGGTGAGCTCATAGGAGAAGCGATGCAGAAAGAAGTCTATACATACTATCCTCCGGAAGAATCCATGAATGCAGGGGTGAAATATATGCAGGGCGTTATGAGAATCAATGATTACTACAATGATCATGCTATTCTTGGACACTCAGGGGGAACACTGGGATTCACAGCCATGATGTACTGGTTGGAAGACACTGATATAGTTATAGTTCTTTTAACCAATGTGGGCGGTATGCACAGTGGGTTGAGCCCCTCTCCGGTTGGGATTTTTTATAGAGAGGTGTTGCTCCCAGCCGTAATGCGGTTTTTAGGACGCGAGTAGGTACTGAATAAATAGAAACACTCCAGTAAAGTAAAGTTAGGTTGGTTAAAACGAAATTAAATAGTTAAGGGATTATAAATTCATGCTGCAGGACTTAAAATTTTAACAGTACTAAAAGAATACTAAGGAGAAAATCATGAAAAAATTAATAGTTTTGTTGATTGGAATAATCTTTATGGCATGTAATTCCGAAAAGGCTGAAAATAGTAATAATAAGGTTGTGGAGACTGTAGAAGTAAAAGATATTCAGAAAAGAGATAAAACTGAGGAGCTTTTGGAAAAATCACATCAGTTTTCTGAACAAAAAAATTATAAAAAGGCTCTTGATTTGATAAATGAAGCCATAAAATTATCTGGTGAATCAAGAAATTTGCTTGGGTATAAATATGAAGTACTAATGAAAATGGAAAATTTTAAGGAAGCCTTAGAAACTGCTTTGCAAAGGGATAAAATTGCTGAAAGAAAATCACCCTGGAATTGTATAAGTATTGTAGAGGCTTATATCAAATTAAATGATAAACAAAAAGCTTTAGAATGGTTGGAAAAAGCAGTCATAGAGAGAAAATTTATTTACGCGGATTACCTCGATAGTGAGAATTATACTATTTTAAACAAAGAAAAAAAGTATAGGGATCTTTTAAAGATCATTGAAAAAAACATTGGTATAGGAAAATCTGTTAAGGATTTTTCGGTAACTTTATTGAATAAATCGCAATTTACACTTTCAGAAAATAGGGGAAAGGTTATATTAGTGGTTTTTTGGGCTTCCTGGTGTCCAGATTGTAGAGCTGAAATTCCTCATTTACTAAAATTATATAATGAATATAAAGATTATGAATTTTATATTATTGGTATAAACATGGATGCTGATGAAAATGAACTGAAGAGTTTTATCGAAAAACAAGGAATCAAATGGAATAATGCTTTTTCTGGTAAAAAATGGTATGATGATACTGCAAAGCTTTATAATGTTAGCTCCATTCCTTCAACCTGGTTGGTTGATAAGAAGGGAGTATTACGTTATTTTAATCTGAAAGAAGAAAAACTTATTGAGTCAGTTAAGGGATTGCTTAAAGAAGAATAATTTGAATAATCCTGATCGCGCGTAGTTTTTTCAGTCTCTGTGTGTTACTCCTCAAAAGGCACTGTCTTCTGTAGGTGAAGTAAAAATATTTCTAAGCAGTATGATCAGGGGTAACTATAAATGGATATAATTAATGTCGTTTTTGCACTTGATCGGATTAATTCAATACTTTAACCGTTTTATGAATTTTTTTATGATTATGATTGAAAAGTAAAATTTATTTTTTGGCGGGGCAAGGTTCTGCATTACGAACCAAACTTTTAAATCACTATCGATCAATCTATTCACGCTGAAGTTTCCATTAGTAATTGAAAAAATTGATAAGATAACCTCACTGACACACCGATTTTGCTTTTGTAAAGTGTCTCTCACCTTACTTTGAAAAAGACAAAGGTAAAGTTAAACTATGATAGCATGAAGATTTCACAAAATATAATGAGATTATTATGAAAAAATTAATTGTAACTACAGTTTTCATATCAACTTTATGGGCGATACTATTAAATGCCCAGACAGTTCCTGATAGTGTATATTTTAACAGATTGTATTATACCGGAAAAAGCTGGGGATTTTTAAAATATTTTCATTCAGAAGTCGCAATAGGCAATAAAAACTGGGACTTAGTATTAATTCAAACTTTAGAGAAACTAAAAAGTGACTCTACTAACCAGGATTTTAATAATTCAATAGCAAACATGATTAACAGTGCTGGGGAAATGGTCGAATCAACTACTCAAAAACCTGATTTACCTGAAAGCTTGAGATATAACCTTGATTTAAATTGGTTAGATGATCCGATTTTTTCTGACAAGGTTAGGGTGAAATTTGATACCATTGAAAGTAGATTTAGACCCCAGAACAACTATTATGTTGGAGAAGCATATGAAAATGGTAATCCAACATTTGATACTGATGACCAATTTTACTCATGGGGTGAAAATCAGTATCCTAATGAAGAATATCGACTTTTAGCTTTATTCAGGTATTGGAATATTATCAATTATTTTTATCCTTATAAATATATAATTGATCAGAATTGGGATTCTACCTTAGTTGAATTTATTCCTAAAATGGTTAATGCTGGTAGTGATATGTCATTTCATCTCATATTCTTAGAAATTGCCACCCGCATTAATGATTCTCATGCCTTTACCTATAGCAAGGTAATAAATGAAAATATATTTGGTTATTATTATTTACCCTTAACCTTAAAATATGTTGATAATGAAACTGTTATAACTGGTATATATACAGATAATGAAGAAATCGAAATAGGAGATATAATTAAATCTATCAACGGCCTTGATATTTATACCTTACGAAATAATTTAAGAAAATATGCGGCTGGTTCAAATAATCCTGCCATAGAAAGAAATATCAACACCCGGCTTCTTCGAGGTCCGAACTTGCCTGTCCAGATGACATTGGAAAACAAATTAGGAGAAAAAGAAGTTACATTATCACGGAATGTCTACATAACTGATTATAGTGATTTAATTGCGACCAAGGGTGCTATCTGGATAATTTTGAATGTAGATTCCAAAAACTATGGTTATGTTGATATGGGAAGGCTTGAAGTACTTCAAATAAATTCCATGTTTAATGATTTATGGGATACAGATGGAATTATTTTTGATATCAGAAATTATCCTCAAGGGACAATGTGGTCTATGATAAGATATCTTTTCAAGGCTCCTATACGTATAGCTAATTTTACCGTACCGAATATTAAATATCCTGGAACCTTAAACTGGAAATATGAGACGGTTGGTATGGGTAATTTTTCTTCAACCTTTAATAAACAAATTTTTATTCTATTTGATGAAAGCACCCAAAGTCAGGCAGAATATACAGTCATGGCCTTGGAAAAACATCCCAAAGCAATTAAGATTGGGAGTCAAACCTCAGGAGCTGATGGGAATATATCCAGGTTATACCTGCCTGGTGGGATCACAACTATTTTCACTGGACTCGGGGTGTTTTATCCTGATTATACAGAAACCCAAAGAATTGGGATGGTCCCGAATATTGAAATACATCCGACTATTGCGGGTATAAGAGAAGGACGAGATGAAGTATTAGAAGCAGTTTTACAGTATACTCCTACAAATATTAGAGAGCATGATTTATCCAACCAACTTGTAGACACCTATTTATTCCAAAATTATCCCAACCCATTTAACTCATCTACTCTCATCAAATTTCAAATTACTAAACCTGGTAAAATGTCCGTGAAAATTTATAATTTAACAGGCCAGAATATCAAAACTTTGATAAGTAGAGAACTCGAAACTGGAAATTATGAAGTTAGGTGGAGTGGTCAAAATGGAATGGGACAGGAAGTCAGTAGCGGAGTTTATTTCATACAATTACAAACCAATGAGAATATTCTTACCAGGAAAATATTGTTAATTAAATGAAAAATATCTAAAACTACACAAAAAATTATTTAATAAATATATCTATATCAGTCCTTATTTTTAATTATAGTCTACATTGTAAATGGAAGGTATGAGGAGCTTTTCAGCCAATCGGATGTTTTTTGATTTTTTAAAGTAACCTCAAAGATCTCCCTCATACGATTTATTATGGGCATAGAAAAATTTTAAGGGTAATGTTTATAAAAAATTTTGATCATTCCGATCATTAATTATTCATAGGTTGATATAAAAGTTTAAATTTAGTATATTTTCTATTATATAATCTTAAAAGATTGAGATATTTTTAATGTAATATTAAAAAATTATTATTTTTGAAAGGAATAATCATGAGGATAACTTATATTGATCCCTTGTCAAGAGCATGGGGCAGGATGAAAAAAGCTCTTTTTCAGCCTTTTAATATCACCAAGTGGTTTGTGGTGGGATTTACTGCGTTTTTAGCCGGATTAATGGACAGTCACGGTGGAGGTAAGTTCAATAAGAGTTTTCAGGGTGATCATACCGATTTTCGTGATGTTATTGAATTTCCCCGTACTGCCTGGGGATGGTTTATGGATCATACAGCCTGGGCTGTTCTGATATTGATTGGTATTATGTTTATTATCGGATTAATTGCTGTCTTTACCTGGTTAAGTTCACGAGGAAAATTTATGTTTTTGGATAATGTCGTTCATGACCAGGCACAGGTAGTAAAACCCTGGTATGAATTCAAAAGCCAGGGAAACTCTCTGTTTTTATGGCGTCTTTGTTTTGGTTTAATTTGTTTTTTTATTATGATTATATTTGTGATTCAGTGTATGTCCATAACATACAATATCTATGAGAGCCATTTCCCTCACTATGTCCCTATTATGACAATTGTAGGAATGGTTCTGCTGACAGTTTTACTATTTTTTCTTATAGGATTTATCTCTATGCTACTTGATAGTTTTATTGTTCCCATAATGTATAAACATGGAATTTCAACAATTCAAGCCTGGAATCGTTTTTTACCACTTCTTTCTAAATATCTACTCCATTTTATACTCTTTGGAATATTAATGTTTTTACTTTTTATATTGATAGTATTTTGTTTTATTGCTTTTGGTATTTTTACCTGTTGTTTAGGTTTTATATTATTAGTTCTTCCTTATATTAGTTCGGTAGTGACATTACCAGTTTCCTATACTTTACGAGTTTTTAGTATAGAGTTCCTGGCCCAATTTGGTCCAAAGTTTTCAGTATTTCCTTTAAAAAAAGGAAAATCTACTGGTCGTTCTTTAAAAAAATAAGGTATTACTTTACTTAAGTAACATGGTGTATAATGTATTATGTATGAAGAAATATAAAACTATAAAAGTATATTGTTCCCATTGTAAAACACTTTTATATAAATATCATAAAGCTGGAGATGGTCTTTTAGTTAAGTGTTATAAGGAAAGAATCAAAGAGGACTATACAAATGGAGATTTACGGTGTCCTCATTGTGGTGATGAATTTGCCAGACAAAGGATGATTCATGGAAAACCAGCACATAAAATTGTTCAAGGAAAGGTGTATGTAACAAACTGATCATAAGGTAATTTAGACATTGTTTAGAAACGGAATATATGGATCATAAACAAGGAACATTTCAGGGAGCTGGAAATGTAGCTCTTTTTTATCAAAAATGGCTGCCAGAAAATAAATCAGTTGCTACAATTATTATTATTCATGGTGGGGGAGAGCACAGTAATCGGTATATGAATGTTGTAAATTATTTTATTTTTCGACAATACGCTATTTACAGTTATGATCTTCGTGGTCATGGACGTTCTCCTGGTCAGCGTGGACATATTAATTATTGGGATGAATTTAGAGAGGATTTGACTGCTTTTATTAAATTGGTAATAAAGGAAAAACCAGATAATCCGATTTTTCTCTTAGCCCAAAGTGTGGGTGGAATTATTGCGCTCGACTACTGTCTTCATAGACCTAAGGGGATTAAAGGAGTAATTTGTACATCACCTGCAATTGGTAAGATCGGAGTTCCAGAAATTTTATGGAAAATTGGGCGTATTTTTGATCGCATCTGGCCAAATTGTCCTTTTTCTACCGGATTAGAGATATCAAAACTTTCTCGGGATCCATTTATAATAGAAGAGACTAAAACAGATCCTCTTTATCACCGCAAAGCAACCCCACGATTAGGTATGCAAATTGAACTAACTGTGGATTGGATTCATGCCCATGCTGGTGATTTTTGTTTCCCATTACTTATCCTTCATGGAACCGAAGATGAAATTGCTTTCATAGAAGGAAGTCGTAAATTTATCAGTAATGTCACCTATCCGGATGCGCATTTACAGGAATATGAAGGTGGTTATCATGAACTGTATAATGATATTATAAAAGATCAGGTATTAGAGGACATAGAACATTGGCTTTCAGATCATATGAAGCAAACTGGTTAAAATAAATTTATTGAATTTTTTTAATATTTTATACTAAACCTGTTTTATTCACAAGTAAAAACATAAGGTTTACTAAGCTGATCAAAATGTAAGTATAAGCTATCACTGGATTCTTGATCAAATCAGTAATGGCATTCATTTCCACATGATATTCGCCTAGTATGTTAGTGAGAATTCACCTTGTCTTTTTCTTTATTTCTCTGTTAATTAGTGCAGGTTAGTTATTTTTTTTAAATAGTTTTTTTCAGCTCTAAAAGAATTAAGACAACAATATTATCAAAAACGTTTCGTTTATTATAGTGAAGACAGTAAGGATTAAAGAGAATATCCATTGAAAATGGAGGGAAACAATGAAAGTAATGATTAGTATTTTGATAGTTTTTCTATGTTTTTCTTTGACCTGGGCTCAGGAAGAAGTGAATATAGAAGCTACTACAGTTGAAGCAGCAGAAGGACTGGATCTGGAAGCAGTAGGAGAATTGTTTAAAGATTCAGAGGATCTGGAAGAATTTGAGAAATCCTTGAATGATCCAGATACTAGAGTGAATAACCTTGATTTGGATGAAAATGAGGAAGTGGATTTTATTCGGGTGCTGGAAGAGGTTGAAGATGATGTACATCTAATAATTCTACAGGCTCAACTTGCTGAGGATGAGTTTCAGGATGTTGCCACTATTGAAATTGAAAAGGAGGGTGAAGAAGCCTACAATATGCAGATTCATGGAAACGAAGACATCTATGGTTCGGATTACTATGTAGCTCCAGCTGTAGTTCGCATTCATACCTGGCCTATCATTAAAAGAATATATCGACCTGCTTATAGTCCTTACCGTTCACCTTATTACTGGGGAAAGTATCCCAAGTGGTGGAGAAGACATGGACCGGTTAAAATTAATGTTTATAAACCTCGGATAAAAAAATATACTGTCAGAACAAGTTTTGTTTTTTCCCGGAAGAACAGAGTTAAACATATTCACCGGATAAAATATAAACCCAGGAGAGCAACGGTTATAATGAGAAGGAATGTACATCATAACCGAGCGGTAAGAAAAGCACATCCGGGAACAAAGAGAGTCAGAAAAAAATAATTCAAGCGATTTTGTTACATTGAATAATTTTGGATTCAATATTTTAAACTGCTGGAGAGATTATGATAAGGTTTAGAATAGGTATTATTGTTCTGTTTGCTGGTTTGGTTTATTCTCAATCTCCTACAATGCAGAATGAAATTTTCTGGAAAATAAAGGGAAATCATGCTATAACCTGGAACCTATCCAATGAAATCCGCTTACCTCATGAGGATAACCTTGAAATGAGCGGACAAAAAGTTGCTGCAATTATATCTTATAGAGTAGATAAAAATAAAATTCTCCATCTAAAACGGGATATCATATTTCCTCAACTGAGAGTCTTTATAAAATCATCAGAAAGTTCCTGGAGAAAATACAGAGCCTATCTCCGGACAGAATACGGGGATGAAATCCTTCCTACTATTGTTTTGGAAAATAGAACCTATGAAGTAGGCCCATTGGATTCAGTCAAAATAAATGGTATGCTTCAGTTCTATCATAAAGCTCATCAGGGGATACAGATTACCAGAATCCTAACACCTTCAATGACGGAAAGGTTATTTATTGAAAAATTGACCATAGCAAATGTGTCTGATACTGTCAAACAGTTATGTTTTGGTTCTACTGAATTTACCCAGGAACAGATGGGAGTAAAAGGATTGTATAAAAGAACAATTTTTAGTAATGCAGAGAAAACTGTAAATCTTAAACCTTATGAAAGTTATGATTTTTCTATTTTTTATGCAGCTTATCTTAACCAGGAACCGGAAATATCTCTCACAGGAGAAGATGTCATTTCTGAACGACAGTCTTTTATGGATTTTATGCAGTCAAATTTAATCTTAAAATCTCCCAGTGCGGTTTTGAATACGCTTTTTTATTTTTCTAAGATCCGGGCTGCTGAAAGTATATATCAGACAAAAATGGGTTTGGTTCACTCTCCTGGAGGAGGTCGCTACTATACTGGTGTGTGGGCAAATGATCAGGCAGAATACAGCGGTCCTTTCTTTCCTTATCTTGGATATGATACAGGTAATAAAGCTGCCCTGAATGCGTATCTTATGTTCAAGAGAAACATTCCCAAAGATGAGGGGCATTTTTGGTCTTCCTTTGAGATGGAGGGGGATCTTACCTGCTGTGGTTCAGATAGGGGGGATGCAGCTATGATAGCATTTGGAGCCAGTCAGTTTGCACTTACCAGTGGTAATAAGGAACTAGGAGAAGAGTTATGGCCGTTGATTGAATGGTCATTGGAGTATTGTGAAAAGCAGAAAAACAGGGAAGGAGTAATCCTATCTGATACTGACGAAATGGAGGGGAGAATACCAACTGGCAAGGCAAACTTATCCACTTCATGCCTGTACTATGGGGCTCTGAAACAAGCTTCCTGGCTTGCCATAGCTCTGGACCAGGATAAAACCCAGATTACACTTTATAAACAAAGGGCTGAGGATTTAGCCGAAGCTATTGAAGACTATTTTGGTGCTCAAATACAGGGCCTTCAAACTTATAAATATTTTAAAGAACACCAATTTCTTCGTCACTGGATTTGTCTTCCTCTGGTTATGGGTATCAACAAACGAAAAGAAGGCACTCTTAATGCCCTTTTTGATAAATTATGGGCTGATAATGGAATAAGGGTAGAATACAATCCTGATTTACAAGAACCTAATTTGTTCTGGGACCGGGGAACTTTGTATGCTTTCAGAGGTGCTTTTAAGGCCGGAGCAGCAGATCGTGCCTTAGAAAAATTACTTTCCTATTCACGAACCCGGTTATTGGGTTTTCATGTGCCTTATGTGGTAGAGGCATGGCCGGAAGGAAATATGGCCCATCTTTCGGCTGAAAGTGCTCTTTACTGCAGAATATTTACAGAAGGAATGTTGGGTATTGTTCCAACTGGTTTTCATTCATTTACCATGCAACCACATTTACCTGCAGGGTGGAATCAGCTTACGCTTACTGATATTCATACCTTTAATTTTGATTTTGATATAAACATTAAACGAGTGGATTCAAAATTACAGATTTCTATTTTAAAAGCTGATACTTTATTTTTTGAAAAAACAATAAAAGAGGGTGAAAAGGTTAATATTCAATTTAATCCCAAATAGAGAAATATAGTTAAAAAAGTAAAACCACTAAGATCACGAAGAACACCAAGACATAGGTAATAATAATTATGAGAATTGGATGTGCAGTACAACACCTGCTTCCTTTAAAATATGTAATTTTTTTGGTGTTTCCTTTAAGGCTGTTTTTGCTGCGCTTAGGGAATGACTGATAAGTTCGACAATGTGTATTTGTCTCAATCTATTTTTTATTTTTGTTATGACGTTTAAATTTTTTTAAAAATCCTACAGGTTTTTTGTTTACAAGTTTTGATAATTTCTTTTTAAATTCTGTAATATCGTCATGTACACTTTGCATAATTTTACGATTTTTATGAAAATCAAATATCTGAATATTGACAAGTTTAGGTTTTATATATATTTCAGGTTTGTAGTGGATGATTTGATTTTCTACACATGCACTTTCCATTATTTGAAATGATATGGTAACTGATTCGAAAATTGAGGGTTTGGGATTTTTTTTGGGAGGTTTATTTGTTCCTGTGACATCGATTGCAATTAATATATCACAATCGTCTCTTATAATATTCATGGGAACAGGATTAACTATACCTCCATCAATTAAAACAGTATCATTTATCACCACTGGTTCAAAGATCCCGGGAACAGATATGCTTGCCCGGATGGCTGGAAGTATGTCTCCCTGGTGAAAAAGGTGTTCCTTTCTATTCCAGAATTCACAGGCTACTATTTTAAGTGGTATAGCAAGATTTTCAAATTTTTTTACTGGTAAATGTTTATCAATAAAATCAATAACCCCTTTGCCTTTAATGAGCCCTTGATTATTAAGTATGTTAAGATCAACCATTTTTCTGATATCTAAAAGATTGACTTTTTCGGTTAATTCTTCCATTTCTTTACCACTTATACCTGCCGCATACAGACTTCCGATGATTGCACCAATACTAGTTCCTGAAATAATTGCTGGTTTAAGCTCTAAGTCATCCAGGGCCTTTAGAAATTCAATGTGGCATAAACCTCTTGCACCACCTCCACCTAATGCAATACCAATTTTTTTCATTTATATTTTCCCTTTAATATTGCTAGTAATAATTTAGAATTATTGTGCAGTATTTTTAAATTTAGTGGAAAAAAGAAAGTAGTAGTATAACTAGGTTCCATATTAACAGTGTTTGCCAATATTAACTCTGATTAATATTTTTAATACTCAATCTTAGGAAATCTCAACATGTACAATGATTTGACTTTTTTATGTTAATTATTATTTGAATAAATGTCAAGGGGAAAAAATTGTTTAAAATTTATTCAATTTTTTTGTTTATTTTTTATGGTAGTAGTTATATTTTAAGGTTGAACGAAACCGCTTGTCCACACTAACGGACAAGCGGCAGTAGAAAAAGTT